>NZ_PINZ01000005.1:0-141344 GCF_002810305.1 Halomonas sp. 141 | reverse complement strand
AGAAAGTGACCGTTGACGCGGTGAATATGCCGCCCTGAGTGCTTTAGCCGCTCAGAGACGAATTGATCAGCGGTTCCCTAAGAGGACTGTGTGGCAATAGTGTGACATCGAAAGCTCCTTTCTCTGCATTAAAGCGATTTATTGAAGTTTCTTCGCTTCTTGTCTTTTGTTGTTTTTCTAGTTGGTCGGTTGTTTTAATGCTTTATAGAATTGACTTTTTTGCTAACCCAAGAGAATTGGGCCTTCTGCTTTAAATGGCTGTTTGAGAGGCGGGTATATGTTTGGGTAAAGGGTTGAAAGGAGTGGGGAGAGGAGGGTTGGTTTTTTATTAGCCCGTTGTTTTAAGCTTTATCATCGTGATGGCGACAGCCTGTTTGTATTGGGAGTTGTTTTCATACTGTTAGTTTTCTTGAGTTTTTGTAATGTGTTTAACAAATGTTAATAGTTTTGGGTTTTTGGGTATTTGATAGCGCAAACTATGAAAGTTTCTTGTTTGTATGTTTATAGTTGTCTATATTTTTGTCGCGTTATCTTCCTTTTAGTGTATAGAAATTATAAAAAATTCCGGGTGAGTATAGCATTTGTCTAACTACAAAGGAGTGTAGAGATGAATAAGGTTACTGCAGAAGAGTATAATCTAGTGGAAGATAGAAGTCGCAATGGTTTGCCGGGCCCCCTGGGGGCCGAGGGTGGTTGTATAAGTATTGGTGAAGTGTTGGGGCTGTACGGTGAGCTGGGGGCAGAGTCACTGGAGGCCTTGACCAACGTTCGACAAAAACCTGTCGAGCTGAAGAGAAACCAGAAAGTCTTTTCGCTATGCGAGGGGCGTGCCGATATCTTCGTGGTGAAAGAGGGCTGGGCAAGTCTATCCCATGCCACCTCTACACGTGGGCAAGATATTTGTAACGTCTTCATGCCGGGCGATATTATCGGAATGCGAGAAAGCTTTTTCGAAAGTCACGATATCGTGATTCTCTCGCTGACACATTGCAAGTTGGAAAAAGTATCGGTAGATGATTTGCATGCGTTGTTTAAAACCAACGACGAAATCCGCAAGGCCATTACCTCGTATGTCATGGTCAACGACAATATTACCATCGAGCGTTTGCGAAGTTGTACGCATCATCGGTCAGAAGAGCGAGTGGCGCACTTCTTGTTGGAAGTCTATGCGCGATTCAATTTCAAAGGCCTGCTGAACAGCAACGTATTCTCCTTTCCGGTGACCCAGGACATCGTAGGAGAGCTTCTGGGCATGACCAGCGTGCACGTCAGCCGCTGCATGACCGCGTTGGAGCAGAAGAAGCTGATCCGCAAGACGCGTAGCAGCATCAAGTTGCTGCAGCCGGAAGAGATGGCGCGTAATACGGGCTTCGACCGGGATTTCATCTACGGCCATATATGCCTGGGTTAGCGCACGTCCCTCGCCCGCCACCCGCGCCGCTTACCTCGAGCGGCGCTTTTTTTGGGCCGATGTTTATCAAACATTGAAATTCGCCCGTAGTGCGCTGTGCGCAGGGTGGTTGCTGCGGTGGGCCTCAACGGGGTGTCCATGAGCATGAAAAAAATGTCATAACGCACGTTATGCGCGGGGTTCCCAAGGGTTGCAAGTCGTCATGCGTGGGCTAGGCTTCTCCCTGCACTGTGTTTCTGAATGAGACACGTTTTAACTGAAATTTAATCATACAAGGAGTGGATTAGATGACAGTCGGCAATACACCTCTCAAAAACCTGACGGCCCACAAGCAGTACAGCGACATGGCAGATACCCCTTCTGCCAGCAATACGCGAGTGGACCTCTATCCTACTCGGCTGGCCACGGCGCCAGCATCGTTGACCCAGGCGCGCCGTGACGATGTGGTCAAAGGGCGAGCGCTGCCGGGGCCGCTGACCCAAGCGCAGCTGGATGAGTTCGAGCGCAAGGGCTATCTGTTTATTCCAGACCTGATCCATGGCGACGAGCTGGATGCGCTTCGCGATGAAATCGAGTCGTTGATGAGCAACGATGCTTACCGTGAGCGGGAGTTCAGCATCACCGAGCCGGAAAGCCAGGAGATTCGTTCGCTGTTCGCCGTGCACCATCTCTCTGCCCGTTTGGGGGCGCTGGCCAGCGACGAGCGGCTGGCAGGAGCGGCACGTCAGATCATCGGTGACGACCCTTACGTGCATCAATCGCGCATCAACTACAAGCCCGGCTTTGCAGGCAAGGGGTTCAACTGGCACTCGGATTTCGAGACCTGGCACGCCGAAGATGGTATGCCTAACATGCATGCGGTCAGTGCATCGCTGATTCTCACCGATAACCACGAGTTCAACGGCCCGCTGATGCTGATTCCAGGGTCTCACAAAGCGTTCGTCCCCTGCCTTGGCGAAACCCCCGAGGACAACCACAAAAGCTCGTTGAAAGCTCAGGAGGTCGGGGTGCCCAGCCAGGAGGCACTGCGCCATATGGTCGGCCAATACGGCATCGAGGCGCCAAAGGGGCGAGCAGGGGGCTTGCTGCTGTTCGATTGCAACACCCTGCACGCTTCCAATGCGAACCTGTCGCCGGACCCGCGCAGTAACGTCTTTTTCGTGTTCAATCGGCCGGACAACCGTTGCGGTGCGCCGTTTGCTGCCCCCAAACAGCGGCCTGCCTTTTTGGCCCATGGGCCTGACCAGCCTTGGCAGCCGGGCGTTTAAACGTTTACGTGCTTTGGGTACATAAGCCTAGGTGCAAGAAAAGCAGCGGGAGGGTTGTGGAACAAGCGCCAGGGTGGGGTAGACTAGTGCGCCTGTCGTTGCGAATGCGGCACGCATAATGAGAAGGAGAATACCCGCCATGCGTTTTGTTCCACAGTTTACCGATGGCCAGGAGTTTCCCCACGCGCTGGGCAAAGTCGTGTGTGTAGGCCGCAACTACGCCGACCATGCGAAGGAACTGGACAACCCGGTTCCCAGTGAGCCGCTGCTGTTCATCAAACCGGCCACCAGCGTGGTGGATTTGACCAAGCCATTGGACCCGCCGTTTTCACGCGGTGAGGTGCACTATGAAGTCGAGCTGGCGCTGCTGGTAGGGGAAACCCTGACCCACGCCACGCAGGATGAAGCGGAGCGCGCCATCGTCGGTATCGGCCTGGCGATGGATCTGACGCTGCGCGATGTGCAAACCACCTTGAAAGAGAAAGGCCATCCCTGGGAAATCGCCAAGGCCTTTGATGGGGCTTGCCCGCTGTCGCCGTTCCTGCCGTTGAGCCGCGTGCCCAACTGGAACGCGCTGAGCTTTGCGCTGGAAATCGACGGCGAGGAGCGCCAGCACGGTGAAGGCTCGGACATGATTTTTGCGATCCCGACGCTGGTCGCGGAAATGAGCCGTCATTTCACCCTGGAGCCCGGCGACGTCATCCTGACCGGCACGCCTGCGGGTGTAGGCGAGCTGACTCGCGGCGCATCACTGCGCTTCACGCTCACCGGCGGGCTGGAGATCAACACCAGCGTGGTCGAATAAACGACCCCACCGGCTGAACGTCAAAAGCCACCGCTGCCCTGGGCAACGGTGGCTTTTTTTATGCTGGAATGTCAGGCGAGAAGGGGGCTCCCGCCCCCTTACTCTTGGCCCCTTACTCCTCCCCCTTACCCCAGAGCGTTACTCCAGATAAGTGTAGCCTTCCAGCCCTTCGGTCAGGCTGGCGGCAAAGTGCGCCTGCTCTTCGGCCGAGAAGCCGCTGGTCACCAGCTGTTCGGTCAGCTTCTGCTTCAGGACGCGGGCATCGAAATTGACGTAGGCCAGCACGTCCGCCACGGTGTCGCCTGCCTGCGGGTTGGAGAGTACCCACTCGCCGTCGGCGCCCAGCGCGGCATCCACCGAGTCGGTGTCGCCGAACAGGTTGTGCAGGTCGCCGAGAATCTCCTGGTAAGCCCCTACCAGGAAAAAGCCCAGCCAGCGCTCGTCATCGTTGGCCCACTCCGGCAGCGGTAGCGTGCTCTCGACGCCCTGGCCGTCCACGTAGCTGTCAATGCGGCCGTCGGAGTCACAGGTGATGTCCTGAATCACCGCGCGGCGAGTGGGCGCCTGGTCCAGCCCGCTGAGTGGCAGTACCGGGAAAATCTGCTCGATCCCCCAGACATCCGGCACCGACTGGAACAGCGAGAAATTGACGAACAGCTTGTCGGCCAGTTTCTCGGCCAGCTCGTCCATGATTTCCCGGTGGGCACGGTTGCGGGTATCGAGCTTGCCCCGCAGGCGCGCGCAGGCAGCCATGTAGAGGCGTTCGCCTTCGGCGCGGGCGCTGATGCTGCTCAAGCCCAGCACGAAGCGGTCCTGAAGCTCGCTGACGGCTTGCAGCAGGTCGTGCCAGGCTTCGACCAGCACCCTGGGCTCCTGGTGTTCGGCCAGCTGATCCAGCACGCGCCACAGCTCATCCACCTGGGGGTCGTCGGTGACGCTGCGCACCGGCGGCGTGTGGTCGATACGCTCTTCACCGATCACGTTGGTGATCAGCACCGCATGGTGAGCGGTCAACGAGCGGCCGGATTCACTGATCAGGTGCGGCTGTGGCAAGTCGGCTTCCTGACACAGCTGAGCGAAGGCGCTGACCACGTTGCGCGCGTACTCCTGCATGGAGTAGTTGGCCGAACAGTAGCTGCGCGAGCGGGTGCCTTCGTAGTCGATCCCCAGGCCGCCGCCCACGTCCACGGTGTCAATGGGGGCGCCCAGCGCCATCAGGTTCTGGTAGAAGCGCGCACATTCGCGCAGGCCGCGCTGGATGTCGCGGATGTTGGCGATCTGGGAGCCCAGGTGGAAGTGCACCAGCTGCAGGCTGGCCAGGGCGTCCTGGGCGCGCAGGGTGTCCACGACTTCCAGGATCTGGCTGGCGGTGAGGCCAAACTTGGACTTTTCGCCACCGGTGTTCTGCCACTTGCCCTTGCCCACCGAGGCCAGCCGCGCGCGCAGGCCGATACGCGGCGTCACGTCCAGCTCCCGGGCTTCTTCCAGAATCAGGTCCAGCTCGGAGAGTTTTTCCACCACCAGATAGACGCGGTGGCCCAGCTTCTCGCCCAACAGCGCCAGACGCACGTATTCACGGTCTTTATAGCCGTTGCAGACGATCAGCGACGAACCGCCGTCGGAGAGCGCCAGCACCGCCAGCAGCTCGGGTTTGCTGCCTGCTTCGAGCCCTACGCGACCGTTGCCTCGCTCCGAGGTGGCCAGAATCTCTTCGACCACGCGGCGCTGCTGGTTGACCTTGATCGGGTACACCGCCGTGTAGCCGCCCTCATAGGCCACATCCTGCATGGCGGCGTCGAAGGCGCCACACAGCTGCTCGACGCGGTCGTGAAGAATGTCGCTGAAGCGCACCAGCACCGGTAAGCGCAGGCCGGCCTGCTGCAGCTGGCGAACCAGCGCGCTGATCGGCAGGGCAGGGCCTTCGGCATCGCTGCCCAGGGGGCGCACCAGCGCCTGGCCGTGGTCATCGACATCGAAGTAACCGCTGCCCCACTGGTCCATGTTCCAGGTACGGCGGGCGCGTACGGCGGGGCTGCTGGCTGCGGCCATGTCACTCATCAGGAAGCCTCCGGGATAGGGAGTGCCCCCAGCGCGATGCGTGCCTTGAGAATCACGCGGAAACGCTCGGGGTCGTGGGGGGTAAGGTCATGGGCAGGCGGGTCCACATATACCACCAGCAGGCGCGACAGCCAGTAGCGCAACGCCGTCAAGCGCAGCATGGTGGGCCACAGGGCCCGCTCGGTGTCGGTCAGTGGGCGGCGTGCCTGGTAGGCGCTCAAAATCGCCTGATAGCGCTCGGCGTTCAGGCTGCCGTCCTCGTTGGAGGCCCAGTCGTTGATGACGATGGCCAGGTCGAACAGCAGGTCGCCGGTGCAGCCATTGTAGAAGTCGATGATGCCGCCCAACTGGTCGCCTTCATACAGGGTGTTGTCACGGAACAGGTCACCGTGCAGCGCCCCCTGGGGCAGCGCACCATACTGGCTGAACGCGGTCTCGAAATCATCGACCTCGTTTTTCATCAGGGTCTGGTCGTCGGGGCTGATGTAGGTCAGCACCTTGTGGTGCACGGCGCGCAGCCAGTGCAGGTTGCGGGGGTTGGGACGATGCCCCGGAAAATGCTGCGAGACCTTGTGCATACGTCCCAGCGCGCTGCCCAGCGCCTGGCACTGGGCCAGGTTGGGGGCGGTGGGATGCTTGCCGGGCAAGCGCGGGAACAGCAGGGCCGGTTTGCCCGCCAGGCTGTGCAGCGCCACCCCTTCGCGGTCATGAATGGTGCCTGGTACGGGCAGGCCGTGTTCATCCAGGTAGTCCAGCAGCTCGACGAAGAACGGCAGCTCTTCGTGCTCGCCTTGTTCGAACAGCGTGAGCACCATCTCGCGGCGCTCGGTGGTCACGAAAAACGTCGAGTTTTCCGTGCCGCCTGCCACGCCCTGAAGGGACACCAGGCTGCCAACATCGAATTTTTCCAAAAACGCGGCGACCTGTGCGTCGCTCAGCGGAGTAAATACAGCCATGAGAATCTCGCCCAGGTTGCTAAGCCGGTCATTGTAGCGGCTTGGCGCGTCAGTTGGCAGCGCTGTGAACGGTGAAGGGGCGCTTTCACAGTGCTTTTCTGCAGTCGCGCCGCCGAACGCGTATCATTGCAGAATAGACGCTCTTACTGTTCTGCTGACTATGGAATCTGGTTATGGCCCGTGCCCCTATCGTGCTAGTTGATGGCTCTTCGTACCTTTACCGTGCGTTCCACGCGCTGCCGCCGCTGACGAACTCCAACGGCCAGCCCACGGGCGCCGTGAAAGGCGTGCTGAACATGCTCAAGCGGCTGATCAAGGACTACCCCGATAGCCCCATGGCGGTGGTCTTCGATGCGCCGGGCAAGACGTTTCGCGACGACATGTACAGCGAGTACAAGTCCCACCGCCCGCCGATGCCCGATGACCTGCGTAGCCAGATCGAGCCGCTACACGCCTGCGTGAAAGCGCTGGGGCTGCCGCTGCTGTGCATCGAAGGCGTCGAAGCCGACGATGTCATCGGCACGCTGGCGCATCATGCCACCCAGGCCGGGCGCGACGCGGTGATCTCCACCGGCGACAAGGACATGGCCCAGCTGGTGAACCGCCATATCACGCTGGTCAATACCATGAAGGAAGAGACCCTGGACGAGGCCGGTGTCGAGGAGAAGTTTGGGCTGCCGCCTGCGCTGATCATCGACTTCCTTGCGCTGATGGGCGACAAGGTGGACAACATTCCTGGCGTGCCCGGCGTAGGAGAAAAAACCGCCATTGGCCTGCTGCAAGGCATGGGTGGCGGGCTGGAGACCATCTATGGCGACCTGGAACGGGTCACCACGCTGAGCTTTCGAGGAGCCAAGACGCTCCCCAAAAAGCTGGAAGAGCACCGCGAACAGGCGTTTCTCTCCTATCGGCTGGCCACCATCAAGGTCGACTGCGACCTGCCCGTAGGGCTGGACGACCTGGAGATCGCTCACCCGGATCGGGAAGCGCTGGTGGCGCTCTACAAGGAGATGGAGTTCAAGCAGTGGCTGGCGGAGCTGCTGGAGGGCAAGGACGAGGGCGTGGACGACGTCAGCGGCGGCCAGCCAGCCCCGCAGGCCGAGCAGGTGGCGTCGGGCACGGCCCCAGGCCCACGCCGCGACCACGTGATCACCGAGCAGGCCGAACTGGACGCGTGGCTTGAGCGGCTGCGCAGCGCCGAGCGCTTCTGCTTCGATCTGGAAACCACCAGCCTCAACTACATGGATGCCGAGATCGTCGGGGTCGGCCTGGCGCTGGAACCCGGTGAAGCGGCCTATATCCCGCTGGCCCACGACTATCTGGATGCGCCTGCCCAGCTCGACCGCCGCAGCGTTCTCGAGGCGCTCAAGCCGCTGCTGGAAGATCCCGGCAAAACCAAGATCGGCCAAAACCTCAAGTACGATATTTCCGTATTGGCCAACGTGGATATTCACGTCACGGGGCCGTTTGCCGATACCATGCTGGCGTCCTACGTGCTCAACTCCACCGCGACCCGCCACGACATGGATTCGCTGGCCCTCAAGTACCTGGGGGAAAAGACCATCTCCTTCGAGGAGATTGCCGGGAAAGGCGCCAAGCAGCTCACCTTCAACCAGATAGCCCTGGAGCAGGCCGCGCCCTACGCCTGTGAAGACGTGGACATTACCCTGCGCCTGCAGCAGACGCTGCGCCCGCAGGTCGAGCAGGAAGGCCGCCTGGCCGAGGTGCTCGATCATCTGGAGCTGCCGCTGATCAAGGTGCTGTCGCGGATCGAGCGTAACGGGGTGGCGCTGGATGCCGAGCGCCTGCACCAGCAGAGCCAGCAGCTGGAGCAGCGTATTCGCGAGCTTGAAAGTGAAGCCTTCGAGCTGGCGGGCCGCGAGTTCAACCTGGGGTCCCCCAAGCAGCTGGGCCAGATTCTGTTCGAAGAGCAGAAAATTCCGGTCATCAAGAAAACGCCCAAGGGCGCGCCTTCCACCGCCGAGGCCGTGCTGGAAGAGCTGGCGCTGGACTACCCCTTGCCCAAGGTGATCATGCAGCACCGTGGCCTGGCCAAGCTGAAGTCTACCTATACCGACAAGTTGCCGCGCCTGTTGAACAAGAAAACCGGCCGCGTGCACACCAGCTATCACCAGGCGGTGACCGCCACCGGGCGGCTCTCCTCGTCGGACCCGAACCTGCAGAACATTCCGATCCGTACCGCAGAGGGGCGCAAGATTCGCCAGGCCTTCGTGGCCCGCCCCGGGTATCGCATCGTGGCCGCGGACTACTCGCAGATCGAGCTGCGCATCATGGCCCACCTGTCGGAAGACAAGGGGCTGCTGGAAGCCTTCGAACAGGGCCGCGACATCCATACCGCCACCGCCGCCGAAGTGTTTGGCACCGCGCTGGACAAGGTCACCGCCGACCAGCGCCGCAGTGCCAAGGCGATCAACTTCGGTTTGATCTATGGCATGAGCGCCTGGGGGCTGTCGCGTCAGCTGCATCTCGAACGCCAGCAGGCGCAGACCTACATCGACCGCTACTTCGACCGTTACCCCGGCGTTGCCCGCTACATGGATCGCATTCGCAGTCAGGCCGCCGACAACGGCTTCGTCGAGACCGTCATGGGGCGGCGGCTCTACCTGCCCGAGATCCACTCGCAGAACCGCAACCGCCGTCAGGGGGCCGAGCGCACCGCAATCAACGCGCCCATGCAGGGCACGGCGGCAGACATCATCAAGCAGGCGATGATCGACGTGGATGCGTGGCTGACGGAAGGCGGGTTCGATGCCCTGATGGTCATGCAGGTGCACGACGAACTGGTGTTCGAGGTGGCTGAAACGCAGGTAGACGCGTTCATCGAGGAGGTCAGTGCACGGATGCAGTCGGCGGCCACACTGAGCGTGCCGCTGATCGTGGAAGCCCAGAGCGGCGCCAACTGGGACGAAGCACACTAAAGTAAGAAGCGCACCAGGCGCTGCTCAAACCCTGGCTGACTGGCCATCCACAAAAAACCCCACCTTGCGGTGGGGTTTTGCATACTGCCTGGGCCAGCGCTTAGCGCCAGTTGACGCGGTCAAAAATGCGCACGGCTTCCGGGTTGTTGTTACCCAGCTCGCTGATGTTCACTTCGTCGCGCTGGAAGTCGCCCCAGGACTCCAGAACCGGGTTCTTCTTCACGCCATCGACCACCGGGAACTCGTAGTTACGCTCGGCCAGCACTTCCTGGGCCTGGTCGGAAGCCAGGAACTCGAGGAAGCGGATGCCGTTCTCGGCGTTCTGCGCGTTGGCGACCAGACCTGCACCACCCACGTTGATGTGCGTGCCGCGATCATCCTGGTTCGGGAAGATCACGCCCACTTTACGGGCGGCTTCGCGGTCGGAAGCTTCGCTGGAGTGCAGCAGACGAACATAGTAGTAGTGGTTGGCCACGCCCAGCTCGCATTCGCCGCTGGCCACGCCCAGAATCTGGTCGGTATCACCGCCTTCCGGGTTGCGCGCCAGGTTGTTGACCACGCCCTGTGCCCACTCTTGCGCTTCTTCCGCACCGTGGTGCTCGATCATCGAGGCCAGCAGAGACTGGTTGTAGATGTTGTTGGAAGAGCGGATGCAGATCTTGCCTTCGAACTGCGGGTCGGCCAGGTCTTCATAAGTAGCGATCTGGCTCGGGTCGAAGTTCTCACGGTTGTAGAAAATCACCCGTGCGCGCTGGCTGAAGCCAAACCACATGCCTTCGGGATGACGCATGGACTCCGGCAGGCGCTCGTTCAGCACGTCGGAATCCACGGCCTGGAACAGGCCATCCTGCTCGGCACGCCACAGGTTGCCGGCATCCACGGTCAGCATGACGTCGGCAGGGCTGGCCACGCCTTCACGCTGCATACGCTCCATCAACTGATTGGCGTCGCCTTCCAGTACATTCACCTTGATCCCCGTTTCTTCGGTGAACGCGTTGTACAGAATCTCGTCTGAGTCGTAGTGGCGAGCGGAGTAGATGTTGACCTCGTTAGCCAGTGTGCTGCTAGCAAATGCCGAGCCAGCCATGACGGCGGCGACAGAGACTGCAAGACGTGTCTTTTTCATAACATACACCCTAAATGTTTATGATAATAAGTTGCATTGGCAAACTGCGCCTATTGAAGCGTCTTGTTCCATGGACGTCAAGCGAAATGATAATGACACGCAACACTTTTTGTGCATGTGCGTGCATCTGCCGCCAATAGAAAATAGAATGCAAATAACTTTCAACCGTGTTCGCAGTCAGGCATCTGCGCTGCGCACTAACCATGGGTGAACGAATGACGGCAACGGTGTCATTTTCAGAGGTGGCAGCACCGGCGGCGGCGCTGTCGCTGCGGGGTGTCGAGCACACGTTTGCAGCCAATAAGGTGGTCAAGGGCATCGATCTGGAGATCGGCCAGGGCGAAGTGGTGTGCCTGCTGGGTCCTTCCGGCTGCGGCAAGACCACCCTGCTGCGTATCGCGGCAGGCCTGGAGGTGGTGCAGGAAGGCGAGGTCAGCCTGGACGGGCAGGCCATCGCTGCCCCTGGCAAGCGCCATGTGCCGCCCGAAAAGCGCAACGTGGGCCTGGCGTTCCAGGATTCGGCGCTGTTTCCCCATCTGAGCGTGCTGGAAAATGTCACCTTTGGCCTGAAACAGCTGCCCTCCAGCCAGCGCCGCGCGCGTGCTTTGGAGCTGTTGGACCAGCTGGGCATGGCCGCCTATGCCGAAACTTACCCGCACATGCTGTCGGGAGGCCAGCAGCAGCGTGTCGCGCTGGCCCGTGCGCTGGCGCCTACGCCGCGGCTGATGCTGCTGGACGAGCCCTTTTCCAGCCTGGATGCCCGGCTGCGGGATCGTATCCGAGACGACACGCTGCACGTGTTGAAAAAGCTGGGTTCGGCCACGCTGCTGGTGACCCACGACCCGGAAGAGGCGATGTTCATGGCGGACCGCATCGCACTGATGCGCGATGGCAAGATCGTCCAGACCGGCACGCCTCGCGAGCTTTACTGTGCGCCCATCGACCCCTTCGTGGTGACTTTCTTTGGCGAGGTCAACGAGCTGGCGGGAGTGGTGCAAGGCGGGCGAGTGCAGACCCCCGTGGGCGCGGTGGATGCCAGCTGGCTGCCGGAAGGCAGTGATGTGCAGGTGATGATTCGCCCCGAGGCGCTGCGCATTCAGGAGCGAGACCTGCCAGCCGAAGCGCACAGCCATAGCCACGTGGTCATGGCCAAGCTGCTGGGCCGCACCAGCCTGATCCACCTGTGTGCCCATGGCAGCGATGGCCAGGAAGCGCACCTGCATGCCCGTGTACCTGGGGTGTTCCTGCCCCAGGAGGGCCAGCCCATCGACATCGATCTGGACCACTCCCAGGTGTTCATCTTCCCACGCTGAGGCGCGGGAAGGCGTGTGTTTGAACTTACTCGGCCTGGCTGCCGGGGCGCGCTCGGCGCATGGCCAGGCTGAGGAGAATCACTGGTAGGATCCCCACCACCACGATGGTCAGCGAGGCCGTGGAGGCCTCCGCTAGCCGCTCGTCCGACGCCAGGTTATGGGCGCGTACCGCCAGCGTATCGAAGTTGAACGGCCGCAGGATGATGGTGGCCGGCAGCTCCTTCATGGCATCGACGAAGACCAGAATCCCCGCCGCCAACAGGCTACTGCGCATCAGGGGCGTATGAATGCGTCGCAGCGTGCCCCCTGCGGTTTGGCCCAGGGTGCGCGAGGCGGCATCCATGCTGGGGGTGACCTTGCCCAGGCTGGCTTCCACGGCATTGAACGACACCGCCAGAAAGCGCACCACGTAGGCGTAGATCAGAATGAAGGCCGTGCCGCTGAAGACCAGCCCGATAATCTTGCCGTAGTTGGCGTGCAGCCAGGAGTTGAGGGTGTGGTCCAGCCAGGCAAAGGGAATCAGAATGCCGACCGCCACCACGGAGCCCGGAATGGCGTAGCCCATGGCCGCAATGCGGGTGAACAGGCGTGCGCTGGGGGAGTTGTTGAGGCGTACGCCATAGCTCAGCAGCACCGCCAGCCCCACCGCAATCAGGGCCGCAATGGCCGACAGCGACAGGCTGTTCAGGGCGAAGCCGATGAAGCGCGTGCCGAACAGGCTGTCGCCAATCCGAATCGCCATGTTCAAGAGCAGGCCGCTGGGCAGCAGGAAGCCGATGGTGATGGGCAGCAGGCAGGCCAGAAACGCGCCGGTGGCCTGCCAGCCGCGCAGACGGTACTCGGGCAGCTGCTGGTAACGGCTGGAGGTATGGAAGTAACGCCGCTTGCCCCGTGACCAGCGCTCCAGCAGTACCAGCACGATCACGAAGGTCAGCAGGCAGGCCGCCAGCTGTGCGGCCGCCACCGGCTCGCCCAGTCCGAACCAGGTGCGGTAGATACCGGTGGTGAAGGTGTCCACGCCAAAGAATTGCACTGCCCCGAACTCATTGAGGGTTTCCATCAGCACCAGCGACACGCCGCCCACCAGCGCAGGCCGCGCCAGGGGCAGGGCCACGGTGCCAAACAGGTGCCACGGCCCGCGCCCCAGCGTGCGTCCCACGTCCAGCACGCACACCGACTGCTCCAGGAACGAGGCCCTGGCCAGCAGGTAGACATAGGGGTAGAGCACGAAGGTGATCAGCGTGATGGCGCCCCCCAACGAGCGAATGTTGGGAAAGTAGTAGTCGCCCACTCGCCAGTCGAACCACTCCCGCAGCATGCTCTGCAGCGGCCCGGCCACCTGCAGGAAATCCGTGTAGGCATAGGCGATCACGTAGGTGGGAACGGCCAGCGGCAGCAGCAGCGCCCACTCGAAGATGCGCTTGCCTGGAAAGCGGCACATGACCACCAGCCAGGCGGTTCCCGTGCCAATCACCAAGGTACCGAGGCCTACCCACAGCACCAGCCAGAAGGTATTGCTGAGATAGCGGGGCAGGACGGTACTGGCCAGGTGCTGCCAGATGCCGTCGGTGGGCAGCACGATATGGCCCAGAACCACCAGAATCGGCAGTGCCACGGTCAGCGCGATGAGAAACAGCGCCATAGACCAGGGGTTGAGCGACAGCGCAAAGCGTGAAGCGACCCCTGACAGCAGAGCCGATGATGAGCGGCGAGCGGGCGTGGACACGTCGTGATCTCCTTGGACGAGAAGCTGCGTGGCTCGTCAATGCGAAAAAATAGCGGTTGCAAATAGTATCACCTGCGCCGATGGGGTGCAGCTCATCGGCCGCCCATTAAAAAACCCTGCCCGTGGGGCAGGGTCGAGGCGTGTACCCGTGGGGCTCCGTCAGTGGGCGGTCCAGCCGCCGTTCACCATCAGCGCGCTGCCCGTGACCAGCGCCTGCATGCCGTCCAGCCTGAAGCCGGGGGCCTGGGGCAAGTTCATGCGTCCACCGCCGAGGCGTAGGGCACCTCCTGTTTGCCATAGCGGCGCACGCGCTCGTTAGCCTGTTCGGCGTGGCCTGCAAAGCCTTCCAGCATGCAGAGTCGTGAGCAGTAGCTGCCGATCTCTGCCGAGGCTTCATCGGTCAATACCCGCTGATAGGTGCAGGTCTTGAGGAACTTGCCCACCCACAGGCCGCCCGTGTAGCGCGCTGCCTTTTTGGTGGGCAGCGTGTGGTTGGTGCCAATCACCTTGTCCCCATAGGCGACGTTGGTGCGCGGGCCGAGGAACAGCGCGCCGTAGTTGGTCATGTTCTCCAGGTAGAAATCCGGGTCTTCGGTCATGACCTGAACGTGCTCGTAAGCCATCTCGTTGGCCACTTGCAGCATTTCCTCGTGGCTGTCACAGACGATGATTTCTCCATGACTCTCCCAGGCCTGGCGCGCGATATCGGCGGTGGGCAGTTTCTGCAGCAGTTCCTCGATGGCCGCCAGGGTGTCCCGGGCCAGCGCTTCGGAATTGGTCAGCAGGGCAGCGGGGGAGGTTGGGCCATGCTCTGCCTGCCCCAGCAGGTCGGTGGCGCACAGCAAGCCGTCCACGCTCTCGTCGGCAATCACCAGCGTCTCGGTGGGGCCCGCGAACAGGTCGATGCCGACACGGCCATATAGCTGGCGCTTTGCCTCGGCGACGAACGCATTGCCAGGGCCCACCAGCATGTCCACTGGCGCGATGGAGTCGCTGCCGATGGCCATGGCGCCCACGGCCTGAACGCCGCCGAGTACCAGAATCTCATCCGCGCCTGCCAGGTGCATGGCTGCCACGATGGCGGGGTGGGGCTTGCCCTTGTAGGGTGGCGCCGCCGCGATGACGCGTTTCACCCCAGCGACCTTGGCCGTCAGGACGCTCATGTGGGCAGACGCCACCATGGGGTAGGAACCCCCGGGGATATAGCAGCCCACCGCGTTTATCGGCAGATGTTTGTGGCCAAGGATGACGCCGGGGCGGGTTTCGATCTCGACCGGCTGCATGGAGGCCAGCTGCGCCTCGGCAAAGCGACGTATCTGGGCCTGGGCAAAGCGAATGTCGTCCAGATCACGCTCGGACACTTCGCTCATGGCCTGAGCAATCTCGGCTTCGCTCAAACGGAAGTTTTCTGGTGACCAGCCATCGAACTTTTCCGACAGCTCGCGAATGGCGGCGTCGCCTCGGGCCTGGATGTCGGCCAGCGTACGCTCGACGGTTTCGCGTACCTGGCCGTCATGGCGGACATTCTGCAGAGCCAGGCAGACGGCATTCTGATGCTGGCAGCGACGCTTTCCTCTTCGCTGGCCAGCGAGTGCGTCTCCCGGGGCATTCCGGTGGTGCTGATCAACCGTACGGTGGCCTTCGAGGGGGTCAGCCAGGTCGCCAGCGATAACTACCGTGGAGGCTATTGGGTGGGTGAGTTTCTGGTCTCTGGCGGTTATCGGCGCATCGCGCTGGTGGCCGGGCTTGCCGACTCTTCTACCAGCAGCCAGCGGCGTGATGGCTTCATGGCGGCGCTGGCGGCGCAGGGTGTCAGCTGTTGGGGGGAGGCATGCGGCGACTATGACTTCGCGGCGGCCCAGGCGGCGACCCGCAAGCTGTTCGAGGCGGCGCCCTACCCGGATGCGGTCTTTGCCGCCAATGACCATATGGCCATTGCGGTGATCGATACGCTCAGCGGTGAGCTGGGGCTGCGGGTGCCTGAGGACGTGGCGGTGGTAGGGTTCGACGATATCCCCATGGCGGCCTGGCCGAGCTATCGGCTCACCACGGTTCAACAGCCGGTCGAGCCCATGGTGGACGAGGCGGTGGCCCTGCTGCTGGCGCAAATCGCCAGTGGGCAGGTCGCGGGGGAGCGGAAAGTACTGCCGGTGACGCCCATCGTACGCGCCAGCGCCCCGGCAACGGGGCGTGGTGTTGCGTCATCTTCATGAAGTTTGCCGCCTTGCCCGGCAAGGCGGCAACGCGAGGGCGTCAGCTTAGCCCAGCAGCATGCGTGGCAGGCCGGTGACCAGCCACGGGAAGAACGACATCAATACGCACGCCAGCAGGATCAGCGCCACGAAGGGAACGACCGCTTTGTAAAGGTCGACGATCTCTACCCCAGGCGGTGAAACCCCTTTCAGATAGAAGAGCGCATAGCCAAACGGTGGCGTGAGGAAGGAGGTTTGCAGTACTACGGCCACCATCACCACGAACCACAGCGGATCGACGCCCATTTGCTGAACGATGGGCAGCATGATCGGGAAGCTGAGCAGGACGATGCCCGTCCAGTCCAGGAACATGCCCAGAACGAACACCAGAAACAGCATCATGATCAACGCGCCGGTGGTGCCGCCCGGCATGGCCAGCAGCAGGTCCTGAATCACCTGCATGCCGCCGCCCCGTGAGAACACCCCGGTGAAGGCCGTCGCGCCCACCAGCACCAGCATGACCATGGTCGTGGTCTTGCCTGCTTCCAGCAGCGTCTTGAAGCAGGTGGAGACCCGGCGATCACCAAAGATCAAAAACAGGATAAAGGCAATGAACACGCCGATGGCCGAGGCCTCGGTAGCGGTGGCCACGCCGGTGAAGAGCGCGCCGAGTACCCCGAGGATCAGCGACATGGGCGGCACCACGTACTTGCCCAGCATGATCAGCAGTTGCCGCGTGCTGACTTCCGCACGCTCTTCCTTGGGTACCGGAGGGCCATAGGAGGGCTTGAAGTAGCAGATCAGCAGTACGTAGAGCGCGTACATCACCCCCAGCATCAGGCCGGGAATCATCGCCCCTGCAAACAGGGCGCCTACCGATACCGGCGAGTAGCTGGCCATCAGGATCAGCATGATGCTGGGTGGAATCAGGATGCCCAGACAGCCGCTGGCCATGATGACCCCGGTGCTCAGCTCCTTGTTGTAGCCATACTTGAGCATCGGCACCAGCGCAATCATGCCCATGACGGCAATGGAGGCGCCCACGATACCGGTGGTGGCGGCCAGCAGGACAGAGACGATGACCACGGTCAGCGCCAGCCCGCCCCGCAGGTTGGCCAGCAGCAGGCGCATGGCATCGAACATCTTTTCGGTGACCCCGGAATCGTTGAGAAACCGTGCCATCAGGACGAACAGCGGTATGGCAACCAGCACGTAGTTGTCCATGGCGTTGCCGAAGATGTTGTTGATCAGGGTGCCCAGCACTCGCTCGCCAGGGCCGAGAAAAGCGCCGATGACGGCGACGCCGCCGAGCACGAAGGCCAGCGGATGGCCCATGAACAGGCCGATCAGCAGCCCGCCAAACATCACTAGCGCCAGCAGTTCAGGACTCAGGTTCATGCTGATTTCTCCTCGCGCAACTGCATGATGGCCCGCAGTACGATGGCAATGGCCTGCAGCAGGATGAGGGCAGCCGCCACCACGATAACGCCTTTGATCGGGTAGACGGGAATCGACACCATGCCGTAGGTGGTTTCACCCCGGGTATAGGAGCGTTCGAAGAAGCGCCAGCCGTAGGTCAGCAGCATCCAGATGAAGGGAACGAAGAAAATCACGTAGGCCACGACTTCGATCAGGGCCTGACGCTTGCGTGACAGCAAACGTTTCAACACGTCGACCTCGACATGGGCGTGGTGGCGCAAGCCGTAGGCAGCCATCAGCATGAAGTGGGCACCAAACAGCATCTTGGTAACATCGAACGCCCAGTTGCTGGGGCGGCCGAAGAAAAAGCGTGACGCAATGTCGTACAGGACGATGAGGGTAATGATGGCAATCAATGGCGCGATCAATCGCCCAAACAGCTCATTGATTGCATCGATCGCCTTGGCAATCGCATTCATGGAAGATCTCCGCGGTCAGCACACAAAACCGCCCCGGGCAGCCCGGGGCGGTGCAGAAACGCCTTACAGGCAGGCTTCGATCTCTTCCAGTGAGGGCAGGTTATCCATGGTGCGGCTCATGTTGAAAGGAGCCGAGATGTCACGCCATTTGGCGTAGTCTTCCAGGTAGGTCACCATGGAGTGGTAGACCTTGGCGTGGTCGCTGTTTTCACAGGCGCCGCGCACGATGACCTCGTTGGTGATCTCCTGAATACGGGCCAGGTCTTCGTCAGAGAACTGGTTGATGGTGATGCCCGCATCGATGAACCTTTGGGTGGCCTCGGTGGACTCACGCTCGGACCAGGCCAGTGACCAGGCCATGGTGGCGTCGGCGGCGATACGCAGCTTCTGCTGGGTCTCTTCCGACAGCGCGTTCCAGGCGTCGAGGTTGATCATGACACCGAAGACGCTGGCGGACTGGTGCCAGCCAGGCGTGGCCCAGTAGTCGGCCACTTCGGCAAAGCCTGCGTTGTAATCCACGCCGGGGGTCGCGAATTCACCGGCATCGATCACACCACGCTCGATGGCCTGATAGACTTCGCCACCGGCCAGGGTTACCTGAGAGCCACCCAGGGCTTCCAGCACGCGGCCCTGGTCTCGGCCCGAGAGACGCAGACGCTTGCCTTCCAGGTCGGCAATGCTTTCGATGGGCGTACGGCCCATGAAGCCGGACTCGTTGTTGAGCGCGGCATAGGGCAGGTACATCATGTTGTACTGGCCGTAAATCTCTTCGTACAGTTCACGGCCGCCCCACTGCTGAATCCAGTTGATGTAGTCAACGGCGTTGAACAGGCTGGTGGTGGTGGCCAGCGGCGAGAACGCGGGGTTCAAGCCTGCCCAATAGCCTGGCCAGTCACCGGCGGCTTCGATACTGCCGGTTTCGGTGGCATCGAACACTTCCGTGCCGGGCATCAGCGTACCGCCCGCGCGGAAGTTGATCTGTACTTCGTCTCCCGCCAGCTGGTTGACCAGCTCGGCCCAGTGCTGATCGAGCTTGATCAGGTCGAGGTTTTCGGGCCAGGTGGAGGTCATGGTCCACTGCTCTTGTGCTTGAGCAGTCGTGGTGAGAGCGGCAAATGCGACACCAGCAGCAAGGCTGGTCAAGGAAAATTTTGTAGTCTTTTTCATTATCAATTTCCTGGTACTTTGGCGGTTGGCGTTATTAGTGTTGATTACCTGAAAGCAGGAAAGCACAGCGAGTAGGGCTGACGTTTACGTAAAGTAAAAGCGGCCAAGGCTGTACCGCTAAGCTAGCACACTCCCCCCGCTGCGGCGCAATATCAGAGTTTGCAGGAAGTTAACGCACGCCATGAAACATCGATTGATGTAAAAATTGTTTAAAAACATTTGGTTAAGTAATTGTTTAAACGGTTGGACAGGTCTGGATAGCGCGTTGAAGCGTTGAAAATGTGTGCCTTGTTGTACCAAAGTTGTAAGCAATCGACCCTTGAGGAGCGTGATGAGCGAAGCAAGTGATGACCGCCGCATATCACTACTGGTGGGCCATGCGCGGCGCTGGCAACGCCGCCGTTGGCGGGGGCTCGTGTGGCTCAGCGGGCCTGCCGAGCACGCTCGCCGACTGGCGCTCACGCTGTGGCACGCCCAGCCGTGGCAAGCGCCATTGTGGGTGGGCGACCCGCAGGAAGCCCCCGTGTCGCCTTGCCTGCCCGCAGCCAAAGCGCGCACGCGACTGGGGGCCGAGCATCAGCTGATCGTCATGGACGTCAGCGGTCGTGACGGGCTGGACCCGGACGCCCTGGGCGCGCTGGCCGGCACGCTGACGGCGGGTGGCATACTGCTGCTGGTAACCCCCGAGCCATGGGGTGAGCGCCCCGACCCGAACTACGCACGCTTTGCCGACCACCCCTGGCAATGGACCGCGCTGAGCAGCTTTTACCTGGCACGTTTGGCGCGCCAACTGGGTGCTTCGCCCCAGGTGGTGCGCTGGCCGGTGGCTGGCCCGCTGGTGCTTTCCAGGCTGCCCGCCGGGCAGCCCTCGCCACGCCGCCCTGAAGACCCCGCCTGCCTGACGCCCGACCAGGCCCGTGCGGTCACGGCCCTGAGCAAGCTCAAGCGTCGCCGCCCGCTGGTCATCACGGCCGACCGAGGGCGCGGGAAAAGTGCGGCGCTGGGCATTGCCTGTGCGCGCTTGCTGCAACAGGGGAGCTACCCGCGGCTACTGGTCACCGCCCCCAGAGCCAGCGCGGTGGACAGCCTGTTCGAGCGTGTCATGGTGCTGTGCCCTGAGGCGCAGCGCCGCGGCCATGAGGTGCAGCTGCCTGCCACGGGAAGCTCGCTGTGCTTCTTGCCACCCGACCTGCTCGATACCCAGCTGGCTCAGGGCACGTTGGGAGGCAGCGGGGCGCTGCTGCTGGTGGATGAGGCCGCGGCACTCCCAGCAGCTATGCTGGCCCGCTGGCTGGCCGCGTTCCCGCGTATGGCCTTTGCCACGACGGTGCATGGTTACGAGGGCTCTGGCCGGGGCTTTGCGCTGCGTTTTCGGGAGGTGCTCGAGCGCCAGACACCCCAGTGGCGGGAGCTGACCCTGGACACCCCGATTCGCTGGGCAGCCAATGACCCTCTGGAAAGCGTCATTCAACAGGCGCTGCTGCTGAGCGCGCCGCTGCCTGAGGCTCACGCGCATGGCCTCATCGACGCGCAGACCCTCAGCGTGAGCCAGGTACAGCTGGCTGCCAACGAGCCGTTGCTGGAGCAGCTGTTTGGCCTGCTGGTGCAGTCGCACTATCGCACCACCCCCAGCGACTTGCGCCAGCTGATGGATGGCCCCGGCACGCAGCTGCGCATGGTGATGGCAAGCCAGGGGCACGCCTCGGCTGCTTCCACGGGGGCCACCGATACGGCGCCGCTGGCAGTGCTGGTCACTCGGGAGGAGGGCGGCTTTGACCCGGCGCTGGCCGAACAGGTGGCGCTGGGCCAACGGCGGCCCCAGGGGCATTTGCTGGCCCAGTCCCTGGCGGCTCACGGGGGGCATCGCGAGGCGTTGACCGCCCGCTGGCGCAGGGTGGTGCGCATTGCAGTTCACCCCGAGCGGCGTCGCGAAGGTTTGGGGCGCAGGCTGTTGGCAGCCGATATGGCCAGCGCAGCAGAGCAGGGCGTCGCGCTGTATGGCGCCACCTTCGGCGCGGAGGCGGGGCTGCTGTCATTCTGGCTGGCCCTTGGGTTCACGCCGGTGCGGCTGGGCGTGACCCGGGAAGCGGCCACGGGAGAGTATGCCATCATGGTCGCCAAGCCGTTGAACGAGACCGGCCAGGCCGTATTGCAGAGTATGCAGCAAGGTTTTGTGGCGTCTTTGCAGGGGCTATTGGCCTTCGAGCTACGCGATTTGCCCGCGCCGGTGGTAGCGCTGCTGCTGTCCGAGCTGCCGAAACGGCCGCTGAGTGCCGTGGAGCGACAAACGATCCACGACGTGGCCTATGCCCATCGCGACCCCGCCCTGGCGCGGGCTGCCTTGCAGGCACTGGGGCGAGAGGCCAGCCGTGTACCGCTGGGAGAGGCCCGGCTAGCGCATCAGCAGCTGGTGGCCTGGGCTTACCAGAATCAACCGCTGGCCGATGCCCCGCGCGAAGCCACGCAGCAACTGCGCCGAGTGACACAGCAGCTGATGACCGCGTCGATGCTTTTCTCGGATGGGCAGGAGCGGTTAAAGTAGCCCGGTTATCGATGACGAAGAGTTTCCATGAACGCACATCTAGAAGCGCTCGCGCCCACGTTGGTGTGGCAGCATTTTCGCACGCTGTGTAATACCCCTCGGCCATCGGGCCACGAGGCAGCGCTGGTCGCCAAGCTGGAAGCCTGGGCCGATGGCCTGGGGCTTGCCCATGACCGGGATGCCTTCGGCAACCTGCGTATCCGTAAGCCCGCATCACCGGGGTGTGAGGCAGCGCCGGGCATCATCCTGCAGGGGCACCTGGACATGGTGGCGCAGGCCAACGCTGGCCAAGCCCACGATTTCACGCGGGATCCCATCCGCACGGTGGTCAAGGAGGGGTGGCTGCACGCCGAAGGCACCACGCTGGGGGCCGACAACGGCATGGGCGTGGCTGCCATTCTGGCCGTGCTGGAGGACCCGGAACTGACCCACGGGCCGCTGGAAGCGCTGTTCACCCTGGAGGAAGAAACCTCCATGGGCGGGGCGCTCAATCTGGCCGAGCAGTGGCTCGAGGGCTCACTGCTGCTCAACCTCGATAGTGAAGATCGTGGCCAGGTCTACATCGGCTGCGCGGGCGGTGCCGACGTGGTGGTGGATGCCCAACTGCCAGGTGCGGCGCTGCAGCCCGATGAGCAGGTCATCTCGCTCTCCTTGACCGGCCTCAAGGGCGGTCATTCGGGCATGGATATCGACAAGCCGCTGGGCAATGCCAACCGACTGCTGGTACGCGTGCTGTGGGCGCTGGAAGCCTTCGATGCGCGGCTGGTGAACTACCAAGGCGGTACCCTGCGTAATGCCATTCCCCGTGAAGCCTTTGCCCAGGTGGCGCTGCCCGCCGACGATGTCGAGGCCGCGCTGGCCACGGTGGAAACCCTCGCCAGAACGCTCAAGGCGGAGCTGGGCAGCGGTGACCCTGGCCTGGTGCTGACGGCTACGCAAGCGGCCCCTGCCGAGGCCGAACCGCTGACCCGCGACGCCAGCGCCATGCTGCTGGCCGCCTTGCATGCGGCTCCTTGTGGGGTCGAGCGGATGAGCGCCGATGTGCCGGGAGTGGTCGAAACCTCCAACAATCTTGGCGTGCTGAGCGTGGAGCAGGGGCGTTTTCACCTCTGCGCATTGGTGCGCTCGCTGCACGACAGCGCGGCGATGGCCATGGCCGGGCGCTTCCAGGCGCTGTTCGGGCTGATGGGCGCCCGCGTGAAGGTCGAAAATGGTTACCCAGGCTGGGCGCCCAACCCGGAAAGCCCGCTGCTGGCCACCTTCAATACTCGCCATGCGGCGCTGATGGGCCACGCTCCGGAGGTGAAGGTCATTCATGCCGGACTGGAGTGCGGGATTCTGGGCAGCAAGTACCCTCATCTGGACATGATCTCGTTCGGGCCCTTGATTCGCGGTGCTCACTCACCGGACGAGCGCGTCGAAATCGCTTCCGTGGCGGAGTTCTGGGCCATGCTGCGTGACCTGATCGAAACCCTGGCCAGGCAAACCGCCGACTCGGCCAGTCGCCAGGTCTGATCTGCCATGCCCGCCCAGCAACATTGGCGGGCAACAAAAACGGCACCGCAAGGGTGCCGTGGGTGGTGTCTCGGCGGTGCGCCGCCGAGAGGCCTACTTGCCCAGGTAGGCGTTGAGCATCCAGACGGTCTTTTCCTGCTCGCGAATGTAATCGCCCGCCTGAGCGGCGGTACCTTCGTCGTCGGCATCCGAGGCCAGCGACAGCAGTTCGCGCTGCAGCTCGATCAATGTCTGATATCCGGTGAGCACGCCTTTGACGCAGGTTTTGCCGTCGTGGACGTCCTTGTCTTCCTGAATGCGCGACAGGGCGATGTAGTCGCTGTAGGCGTGGACAGGCTTGTGCCCCAGGGTCAGGATGCGTTCGGCGACTTCGTCCACTTTGGTCAGCAGGTCGGTGTAGAACTCTTCGAACTTGGCATGCAGCTCGAAAAAGTCGTTACCCTTGACGTTCCAGTGGTAGCCCCGCACGTTCATGTAGAAAATTTGGTAGTTGGCCAGTAGATGATTCAGCTTTTCCGCAAGCTGGCTGGCGCTGCCTTCGTGTAGGCCAATGCTGTTGGTATCTTCCATTGTCTGCTCCTCCATCGTTTCGTTTTTTCCAGCTTAAGGCCCTGGTTGGCCAATGCAAAACAGGTTTTTTGCATCGCCACCATAGCGGCCTGCCATGACCGGCGGTGAGCTGGCGACGGCTGACTCATCGCAACGTATCAAGAGATGTTGGCGACCCGGCGATTTTTCAAGGGGGCCGCCGCCGTCAATGAGCCAGCCACAGCCGGGCTATGCTGTCGCAGCGGTCGCTGAGCAGTTCAGCGGTACGCGGCAGGGCGTCTTCCAGGCCCATGGGGCCATCGGCCAGGGCAAAGGCGGCGGTGACGCCTTCATTCAAGCAGGCCTGCCAGCCCTCCCCCAGGCTGCCCGCCAGCACGATGACCGGCTTACCCAGGCGCTGAGCGGCGCGGGCCACGCCAATCGGGGTCTTTCCAGAGAGACTCTGGCCATCCAGGCGGCCTTCGCCGGTGATCACCAGATCCGCCTTGGCCAGCAGGCTGCTCACT
Source organism: Halomonas sp. 141 (assembly GCF_002810305.1). Lineage (NCBI taxonomy): Bacteria > Pseudomonadati > Pseudomonadota > Gammaproteobacteria > Oceanospirillales > Halomonadaceae > Halomonas > Halomonas sp. 141. The sequence continues at coordinate 117,373 of NZ_PINZ01000005.1, read as the reverse complement.
TGGGCTTGCTGCATGATCATGTCGATACCCGGCGAGAGTCTGGCGTTCAAGAAGCTGCTGGCGGCAAAGCCCATGCCGCCCGCGGCACCCGCGCCTGGCATGTCTCGGTCATCGCGACCCAGAGCTTCTACGGCGAGCGTGGCAAAGTGCCCCAAAGCGCGGTCGAGGGTGGCCACGTCGTCGGGGCTGGCCCCCTTTTGCGGCCCGAACACGGCGCTGGCACCGCGCTCACCGAGCAGCGGGTTATCCACGTCCACGGCGGCCGTGACGTCCAGGCTGGCCAGCTTCGGGTCCAGGGTGGTGAGGTCCAGCGTGGCCAGCTGCTGTAGGGCAGCCCCACCGGGAGGCAGCGGCTGGCCATGCTGGTCGAGCAGCCTGGCCCCCAGCGCCTGCAGCATGCCGGCGCCCGCATCGTTGGTGGCGCTACCGCCCAACAGGAGCAGGGCCTGGGTGGCACCGGCGTCCAGGGCCGCCAGGAACAGTTCGCCCACGCCATGGGTGCTGGTGTGCAGGGCATTGCGCTCGTCGCTGTTCAAGTGCTGCAAGCCGCTGGCTTCTGCCAGCTCGATGAACGCGGTACGCTGCTCGCCAAGCCAGCCCCAGCGGGCCTGGCGGGGTCTGCCCAGGGCATCTTGAACGGTGAGCGTGCGACACTCTGCCTGAGTGGCTGCCATCAAGGCATCCAGGCTGCCCTCGCCGCCATCGGCCAGCGGGCAGAGGTGCGTGATGGCCGAGGGTGCCGCCCGTGTAATGCCGTGTGCCATGGCCTGGGCCGCTTGTTCGGCGCTCAGGGCATCCTTAAAACTATCCGGGCAAAGCAGTACATTCATCGCACAACCTCCTTGAAACGTTGTCTCAGCGTATTGTCGTTCTTTTTCGTGTTAGCCTGCGAGCTTAGCGTGCTGCTGGACCGCACACCAGTCGCACAAAGGGCAAGAGGAATTCACATGAAGGTTATCCCGATCAGCATGACCTGCCTGCTGGCCTTGGCCGGCTGCCAGACAGTGCCAGACCGCTTGCCCCAGGCCGAGCCTGGGCCTGCTGCGGCCTGTGCATTCCCGGTCCATCAGGCAGCCGACTCCCTGGCGGCGGTCACTCGTGCTGTCGATGTGCTGGAAGCGTGGGGCTTTAGCCTGGACGCCACCGACACTCGGCTTGGCCTGGTCAGCGCCTCCCGCGAGCGCGAGCTGGTGGGATATTATGACCGTTATGATTATTACTCCCCCTACGGCAGCGGCTTCCGGCTGTTTGGCGGGATGGGCGTGGGACGCGGCTCCAGCATCGGCCTGGGAGTGGGCGGGCGTTTTGGTGCGGGCGCCGGGCAAACGCCCACGGAAGTGGAGCGTGTATCGGTGCTGGTCAGTGACGCGCAGCTACGCCTGTCTCGGGACATTCGCCGTTTCGATCACTTCGGTGAGCAGCGCGAGGCCTACAGCGCCAGTAACGATGACTTTTGCGGACGCTTTCAAACAGCCTTTCAACAGGCCCAGGGGCAGGGGGGCTTATGAGCCGTTTCATCAAGTGGGGAGCCGCGCTGGTCACACTGCTGTGGCTGGCCGGATGTGCAACGACGCAGCCGCTGGAAAGCCGCGATTTGCACTACCGTGCCGATACCGAGCAGACGTTCCGTGAGGCCGTCGCGATGATGATCGAACAGGGGTATGTGGTGCGCCATGCCGATATGTCCCTGGGGCGGGCGGAAGCGGTGCTGGCCCGCTGGCCCGGCTACCGGTTGCAGCTTCAAGTGAGCGAATCGGGCGGCGGCACGCGGGTGCGGGTATCTGCGCTCAGCGGCAGTCAGCCGATTCCCCCCTATGTGCTGGACCCGTGGCTGGTGGAGTTACAAAGCAGATTAGGAGAGTTACCGTGACGTGGAAAACAGCCAACCGCTGGAGGTGGATGAAAGGGGTAGCCTTGGGCATGGGCCTTGGGCTGGCCAGTGGTAACGTATGGGCGCACCCCCATAGCTGGATCGATCTCAGCATACGCGTGATCACCAACGAGGCGGGTGAGGCCACTGGCGTGCATCAAACCTGGCGCATGGATCCGTTTTACAGCCTGGTGGTGTTCGAGGAGCTGCAGCAGGTGCCCGGCGCGTCGCTGGAAGAGGGCCTGGACCAGCTGGGCAGCGATATCCGCGACAATCTGGTGCCCCAGCACTACTTTACCGAGCTGCGTATCAACCGCGAGCGGCTGGCCTTTGGCGAGGTGACGGAGTATACCGCCATGGAGCGGGATGGCCGTTTGACCTTCATGTTCATACTGCCCCTGGAGAGCCCTCAGCCGTTGCAAGGCAACGTGCTGGAGTACCAGGTCTTTGACCCTACCTATTACATCGAAGTGGTGCATGAGGCCGATAACGATGGCCCCAGCAAGGGGGCGCTGGTGTTGAATGGCGAGCCCGCCTGCGAGCTGAGCATCATCGCGGCCGATCCAGACCCCGAACTGGTGCTGCAGGCAGCCCTGCTGGACGTGGACGAAGAGGGTGAGCCGGGCCTGGGCCGCCACTTTGCCGAGACCGGCAGGGTGGATTGCCGCTGACGCAGACGCCTGCTATCGTATATCAATTTGTTACTTTATAACTTTTTTGCCGTGGAGGGAGGATGCCGGTAACACGACAACAGTTGGCCTGGGCAGCAGGCGGTATTCTGTGTGCCATCCTGTTGGTCTGGGTCGTGCAAAGCAATCTGCAGGGCGTCAGCTACCAGCTGTTGGGCTGGCAGCGCGACTTGCATCGCAGCCTGACGCTGGCCATCACGGAACTCTCCCGCACGCCGTCTACGGGTGCGTGGATGACGCTGCTGGGAGTCAGCTTCGCCTATGGCGTGTTTCATGCTGCGGGGCCTGGTCATGGCAAGGCGGTGCTGGCCACTTACCTGGCTTCCCATGGGGGAGCGACCCGGCGTGCACTGGGGCTGTCGTTTGCGGCTTCCTTGCTGCAGGGTGTGACGGCCATCGTCATGGTCGTGGTGCTGGTGCACGGGCTGGGGTGGCTCACTCGGCAGGCCATGGGGAGCGTGGTCTGGGTGGAACAAGCGAGCTTTCTGCTGGTGGCGCTGCTGGGCGTCTGGCTATGCTGGCGTGCCATCAGGCAACTGCGCCACGCCCATCGTGCGCAGGCGCCGGAGGCCGAGCCCCACCATCATGAGCACAGCCACAGCCACAGCCACGATCATGCCCACTGCTGCGGCGGAGCCCACCATATCGAGCCACAGCAGGCGCTGGAGTGGCGTACTGCGTTGATGACGGTGGGGGCCATTGGCATGCGCCCCTGTACCGGGGCCGTGTTGATGCTGGGGGCAGCCAGCCTGCTGGGGCAGTTCCATGTGGGGGTGGCCTCGGTGCTGGTCATGTCGCTAGGTACCGGCATCACCGTTTCGGCGCTGGCCATGGCCAGTATCGTGGCGCGGGGCTGGGCGACTCGGCGGCTGCAACGACAGCAGAGCCAGCAAGTGGTGGAGAAAGTCGCGGGGTGGGTCGCCCTCACGGGGGGCGCGCTGATCGTGGCGCTGGGCGTCTCCTTGTCGTTGGCGGGAGCAGCGCAGCCTGCCAGCGGCCCGCTGCTGAGCGAGCCGCCGAGTCGCAGTGTACTGCCCGGCGGCTGAGGCAGCCTAAACGCTCAAGCCATTGATCAGGGCGAGTAGCTGTTCACGCTGCTTGCCCTGGCCGGGAAGCTCATACGGCTCAGGCGTGCCGTTGCCCCATACCGGGGCTGGCCAGCTGGCATCGTCGCGGTAGCGGATCACTACGTGAAGGTGCAGTTGGCTCACCACATTGCCCAGGGTGGCGATATTGAGTTTGTCGCCGTGATAAGCCTCTTTCATGACCGCTCCCAGGGCCGAAGCTTCTCGCCACAGCTGTGCCTGGTCTGTGTCGCTTAGCTCGAATACCTCGCTGATGTCGTTAACACGGGGCACCAGCACCACCCAAGGGTAACGGGCATCGTTCATAAGCAGCACACGACACAGGGGCAGGTCGGCCAGTGGGAAAGTGTCTGCTTCCAGGCGAGGGTCGAGAATCAGGTCGGCCAAGTGACGTCTCCAGGTGGGGCTTGATGGCAAGCGTAGGTTCAAGGCTGCAGCATAGCAGGCGAAATACCGAAAATCTGTTACGTTAAGACGGGAGCCGCTTCGTTCTCGACGAAGGGAGGCTCGAAGGCGACATCACTTGTTAAGGAGAACATGATGAAAAAATTACTGGCGACAAGTTTTATCCTGCTGATCACTGCCGGTGCGCTGGCGGGCTGTAATACCGTGGCAGGCGCAGGCCAGGATGTTCAGGAAGGTGGTCGTGCCGTTCAGGATGCCGCTAGCTGATCAAGGCGGGCTTTGAGCAAGCAAGGGTCAGGCAGTCATGCCTGACCCTTGCTTTTAGAGGACGACCATTAAGCGCTTTTCTTGAGGAACACGCATGCCACTTCCCCGTTTCACCTTCCGACATACACGTGCCCTGACGGCGCTGCTGGCTACCTTGCTGCTGGCCGCTTGTACGTCCCAGGCTCCCAGTGAGCCAGCCACCGAGCCTCCCGTAGTTGGCCGCACGCCGGTGGATGCCGAGGCGGTCTGTGATGCCGATGCCGTGGCCCATGCCATTGGCGCCTCTTTTGACGAGGCCCTTGTCGAAGCGCTGCGCGACGAGAGCGGTTCCCGTCATGTACGGGTATTGCGGCCTGACAGCGCCGCGACCATGGATTACCGGGAAGATCGTTTGAACATTGTGCTGGGCAGTGACGAGCTGATCGAGGCCGTGCGCTGCGGCTAACGCAGTATCAGCCACACGCAGGCAGCGGTGAGCACCCCCATGGTGATGTTGAAGGCCCGCCATGCCCGGTCGCTCTTCGTCTTCGATACGCTCCATGAGCGGGAGAGCGGCCTGACCGACCTCAGCTTGAGCCTGCCGCCGCCTCATCCATTGAGAGCCCAGGCGCTGAGTACGGCGCTGCATGCCCTGAGCGGCGACCCAGAGGTACTGACACGCGGAATTACCTACTCCGGCGCGCAAGGGAGCGAGCACCATCGCCAGCTGCTGGCACGCTGGCTGGGCCGGCTTGGCATGGCCCTGGCGGCCGACGAGCTGCTGGTGACCCAAGGGGGCCACCACGACCGTTTGATGCCAGGGCCCGTGGCCAGCCGCCTCACTCGTAACGATCTTTCCAGCGCTGTCGCGCTACCTGCTCCTTGAGCATCTCCAGAATATCCAGCAGCACCTGCTCGGTTACCTGCTGGCTACTCTGGTCGACCTGCAGCCAGCTATCGAAGCCGCTGTCGGCGGTCTGCTCCAACAGTTGGCGAAAGGCCGGGGAGTGCAGCTGCTGGGCAATCTCGTCTACCAGCCGCTGGGCAACGCCGCTCAGCGACGCTTCCAGAGCGCTGGACGCCGCGTGGCCCATGGGCAGGCGCTGCAGGCGACGGATCTCCGGGCTTTCTCGCAGCGTACGGCTGACCAGCTCGCTGATGGCGGTCTGGATGGCGCTGCGGTTCTGCTGATAGGCCTGCCCTGCGGTGGCTTCCAGGCGCTGGGTGATCTCATGGATCAGCTGGCGTTTGCGCGGCATGATGACCCGCTCGATGACCCGCTCCGAGAGGGAGTCGCTGGCCGTGATCTGCTGTTGAACGTTGCCCAGCAGGCGCAGAGCGATACGGTCCGAGAGCTCTTCCAGCAGAATGTCGTAATACTTGGCAAAGAAGCGGTAAAGCGGCCACTGAGTGACCGTGATGAGGCCAAGCCGATGCAAGCGGTGCAGCAGCGACACCACGCGCAGGATGCGCAGCAGCCGGAAGCCGCCCACCGGAATACAGCCCAGTACGTCGTACCAGTGGACGAACGGGTAGAAAAACCAGCGGTGATAGCGCCGTTCGGCGATGGCCACCGTCCAGCTCAGCAGGACATCGGCCACGAACAGGCCGACAAACATCAGGTCGATGGTGGTGAAGCGGCTATGGATCGCCGTGTCGTAGGCCGCATGGGCGCTCGGGGCCATGGCGGCGAAGGCTTGATTGAGCGGCTCGATCAGAAACAGCGAGTCGAACAGCAGCAGGCTCAAATTCACGGCCACTGCGGTCAGGATCAGCAAATCCCAGCCGATATGTGCGTATTCGACCCCCTTGGGCAGATGGGGGTAGCGCCGCCTGATGGGCATGGTGACTCCTTGTCATGACGAATAGGGCAGCGACTAGCGCTGCCGGTGATACTGTTGGGCCCGCTCCTCTTCCTGTTCGGCCTGTTTGCGCAGCTTCTTGCGCAGGGCGGCTTTTTCGAAGCGCAGCTTCTGTAGCGGCGTCTCCAGTGCCAGCGGCGGCACGCGAGCCGGTTTGCCCTGCTCGTCCACGGCCACCATGGTCAGGTAGCAGCTGTTGGTGTGGCGTATCAGCTTGGCGCGAATGTCTTCGGCCACCACCTTGATGCCGATCTCCATAGAGGAGCGGCCAACGTGATTGACGCTGGCCAAAAAGGTGACCAGCTCACCCACATGGATGGGCTGCTTGAACAGGACCTGATCCACCGAGAGCGTCACCACGTAGTGGCCCGAGTAGCGGCTGGCACAGGCATAAGCCACCTCGTCCAGCTTCTTCAGGATAGCACCGCCATGTACTTTGCCACTGAAATTGGCCATGTCGGGGGTCATCAGGACCGTCATGGACAGTTCGTGCTGGCCAGGCAGTGGGCTGTGTTCAAGCGTCGTGTCGGTCATGGAGATCACCTTGTGAAAGCCAAAAAATACCCGCCCCCCTGGCACGCTGGCCGAGTGAGGCGGGTGGTCAACAGCGTAGTGGGTGGCTTAGAACCAGACCAGCCCTACCGAGATGATCGCGCCGGTAATGAGCAGCTGGATCAGGCAGAAGCCCATGATGTCCTTGGCCTTGAGCCCGGCAATGGCCAGTACCGGCAGCGCCCAGAAGGGTTGCAGCAGGTTGGTCCAGGCGTCGCCCCAGGCAACCGCCATGGCGACCCGAGCGATATCCGCTCCGAGTGCTTCGGCCGCCGGTAGCATGACCGGTGCTTGAACGGCCCACTGGCCGCCGCCGGAGGGCACGAACAGGTTGACGATACCGGCGCTGATGAACGACCAGAACGGCAGCGAGTTAGCCGTGGCAAACGAGACCAGCCACTCGGACATGCTCTGGGCCAGACCCGACTGCACCATGATGGCCATGATACCGGCGTAAAAGGGAAACTGGATGACGATGCCCGCGCCGCCCTTGATGGCCTCGTTCAGGCTGGTAAGCAGGTTGCGCGGCGTGCGGTGCAGCACGATCGCCAGGAACAGGAACATGAAATTCACCACATTCAGGTTCAGGCTGCCGCCGCGCAGCAGGAAGTGGTCCAGCAAGAACAGCAGGCCAGGTACACCCACCAGCAGGGCCAGCGGCATGCTGTTTTCGAGCTTTTCGGCGGGGCGGGTAATGCGACCGACGGGCTCGGGCTCGTCATCCAGCAGCCTGGGGTCTACATACACGCTGTCCTTTTCATCCGGCAGCATCAGGCGATTGACCAGCGGTACGGCAATGAACAGACACACCACGATGGCCAGGTTGAAGAAGGCAAAAATCGTCGAGCTGGTACTGATGACGCCGATCTGATCGGCGGAGAAATGCCCCTCGGTGGCGATGGTGAGCGGCACCGAGCCTGCGAGCCCGCCGTGCCAGACCACGAAGCCGGAGTAGGCGCTGGCCACCAGCAGGCGATAGTCCACCTTGATCAGGCGGGCCAGCTCCTTGGCGAACAGGGCACCGACGACCAGGCCGAAGCCCCAGTTGATCCAGCTGGCGGCCAGCGATACCAGGGTGACCAGAATGATGGCCCCGCCCGGCGATTTAGCGGTACCGGCAATTTTCTGCAGGATACGTTTGACCGGCGGCGAGCTGGCCAGCATGAAGCCGGTGACCAGCACCAGCAGCATCTGCATGGAGAAGGTCAGCAGGCCCCAGAAGCCATCCCCCCACATGCGCAGCACGGCCAGGGGCGTTTGTCGCTCGACGGCGATGGCCGCTACCGCCGCTACCAGGGTCAGCAGCAGCACAAATATATACGGGTCGGGTAAATAGCGTTCGACCAGCTTGACCGCCGGTTTCGAGATGAGTTTTAGCATGCAGTGCTCTCTTTATTCGTTATTAGGAAGTGCGCGGCTAATATACGGCGGTGCGGCATAATTTTCACCCCTCGACGACTCATGGAGCGGCCCCCTCAAGCTCACGTTAGCGTAATTGGCCAAAGCCGCCCGTTGTGGGCTTCAACGCTAGCTTAGCGAGCTGGATGGTCGCACCACCGGGTGCGCCGGTAGTGGCGGTAATAGAGGATCAGCACCAGCGAACGTGTCACGGTGAACAGGGTGAGTGCCAGCCACAGGCCATGATTGCCAGCATCCTGTAGCCACCACCAGCAGGGCAGGTAGACGGCCAGCCCGGCAAAGATGCTGTTACGCATTTGGCTGACGGCGGTGGTACCAATGAAAACGCCGTCCAGCAGGTAGCTCCACACGGCGATCAACGGCATCAGCACCATCCAGGGTAGATAGACGGCGGCCACCGCGCGCACTTCTTCCAGCCCGGTGAGCAGGGCAATTAGCTGGTTGCCGAACAGGGCAAACAGCAGGGCGGCGGCCCCGGCGGTCCAGAAGGAGAAGCGTGCCGCGGCCCGGACGGTGGCGGCGAACGCTGGCCAATCACGGCGCCCGTAGGCTCTGCCCACCAGCGATTCTGCGGCGTGGGCAAAGCCATCCAGGGCGTAGCTGGTCAGCATGATGAACTGCAGCAGCACGGCGTTGGCGGCCAGCACGGTATCCCCCTGGCGAGCCCCCTGGGCGGTGAAGAATGCCATGGCGAACAGCAGCCCCAGGGTGCGCACGAACAGGTTGGCGTTGACATTGAACAGCGCCGCATAGGCGCTCCATGCCAGCAGCCGCTGGCGCTGAAAGTGGCCCTCGAGAAGCCCCAGTTGGCGCATCACCAGATAACCGCCAAACGCCAGCGCGCTGTAGTCGGCCAGTACGCTGGCCAGCGCAACGCCGTTGCTGGTCATGCCCAGCCCCACCACGAACCAAACATCCAGAAGGATGTTCACACCGTTGGTCAGTAGCAGGATCATCAGCGTCACTCGGGAATTCTGCTGCCCCAGAAACCAGCCCAGGATGGCATAGTTGGCCAGCACGGCAGGAGCCGACCAGAGTCGGATTTCAGCGTATTCCCGGGCCAGCGGGGTGGCCTCGGCGCTGCCGTCCAGCAGCCACAGCCCCAGCGAGATCAACGGGGAGCCCAGCAGGATCAGTAGCACGCCAATCCCGGCGGCGATGATCAGCGATTGGCCCAGCAGGTTGCGTACATCGCTGGGCGCATCGCGCCCCATGGCTTGCGCCACCAGGCCAGTGGTGCCCATGCGCAGGAACCCGAATCCCCAATAGAGAAAGCTGAACAGGGTGGCCCCCAGCGTGACGCCTGCCAGATAGCGGGGGTCGGGCAGGTGGCCCACCACGGCGGTATCCACCAGTCCCAGCAGCGGAACGGTGATGTTGGAGAGAATAATGGGCCAGGCTAACGCCCAGATACGCACGGGTCAGGCTGCGGTGATGATGCGGTACTTCTCCATCAGCTGTGCCTGGGTCTCGAGGCGCTCCGGGTCCAGGGGAATACAGTCGACCGGGCACACCTGCTGGCACTGAGGTTCGTCGAAGTGGCCGACGCACTCGGTGCACAGGTTGGGATCGATGACATAGATCTCCTCGCCGGGAGAAATGGCATCGTTGGGGCATTCGGGTTCACAGACGTCGCAGTTAATGCATTCGTCAGTAATCATCAGGGCCATGGGCATACCTCACGAATGGCGGAGCACTCGGGCGGTGGTATACCCGAGTATTTTACTCAACAATAGCGATGGTTAACCAGTGTAGTGCTTACGCAGCGCCTCTGCGACCTGCGGATGCACCAGCGCTGAAATATCGCCTCCCAGCTTGGCGATTTCACGCACGATGGTCGAAGAGATGTAGGAGTTTTCCACCGCAGGCGTCAGAAAGACACTTTCCAGCTCGGGGTTCTGGGCGCGATTCATGTTGGCCAGCTGTAGCTCGTACTCGAAATCCGAGACGGCGCGCAGGCCGCGCAGAATGATCGTCGCGCCCTGTTCGTGCATCATGGTGGTGAGTAGCGACGAGAAGCCGATCACCGACACGTTCTCCAGCGAGGCGCACACCTGCTGAGCCAGCGCGATGCGGGTCGGCAGCTCCAGCGCGGGGCGTTTGCCAGGGCTGGCCGCCACGGCGATGACCACCTGATCGAACATGCGCGCTCCACGCTCGATGAGATCGAAGTGGCCATTGGTGATGGGGTCGAAGGTACCGGGGTAGACCGCGATATTGCGGCGAGGGGCGCTCATGACTGCCCCTCGCCGTTCAGTGAGCCAAACGGGTTGTCGACGTTCAGCGATACTGCCTGGTGGTAGCCGGGGATATGAATGCGGTCGGCCCGGATATCCAGCTCCGGGCCTTCCAGCACGGCTTCGCCAAACTGGTAGCGCGGGGCGTAGTGGCCCTTGTCCGCCTCGCTGAGATACGCGGCGGCCTGGGCACGCACGGTTTCCCGCTTGGCTTTCCAGGCCTCCACGGCAGCGCTGCCATGGCGCTGGAGCAGCAGCTGCTCGGTGACCTGGGGGGACAGCACCACGCCGGTGGCGTTATTGCCACCAAACCCTTTGGCGTTGATGAAGGCGGCATCGGCGCTGAACGCCTGGGGCGTCGTGAAAAAGCGCAGCCGCTCGGCATAGACGTCATCGGCCACTGCATCCAGAGTGGGAATGCCCGGCAGCAGGCCGTGGGCGAAGCTGCCCAGGGCGCTGGCCAGCTGGTCGCCCGCCGCAGAGCCCTGGGAGTGGCCAATGAACGCTTTGATGGCCACCACCGGCCACTGCTCGATTCCGTTCGCACGGGCAATCTCATCGAACACATGGGATTCCGTGGTGCGGTTCTTGGGCGTACTGGTGCCATGGGCATGCAGATAGGTACGCTCCTTGAGCGCGGTCTCTCCCAGCATGTTCCTGACCAGCGCCGCAGCCTTGCCCAGCGTGATGTAGTTGCCGATCCCCGGCGCCGAAATGGAGCGCTTGTAGCCGTCGGCGTTGACGAACACATCGGGGACGGCCCCCAGAATGTCGGCCCCCAGCGTCAGAGCCAGCGTATCGTCCATCAACAGCACGAACTGGCTGGCTTCGGCCATGGTGAAGCCGCAGTTGCGGGCAAACGGGCGGCAGGCGCGCTGGTAGTCGGCATCGGTGAGCAGCGTCAGGGCGTCCAGGGCTTTCAAGCTGGCGTCGTCTGCCAGCGCGCCCATGGCCCGAAAGCCTTCGATGATCTCGGGGGTGATCGGCGCATCGGCGGTGCCGACCATGACCACGCGGCGGCGTCCGGCGCGAATATCGTCGATGCCCAGGCGCAGGTTGTAGAGGAAGCTGGCGCAGGCGCCCAGCGCCGCGCCGGTGCCACCCACGCTGCCCAGTACATAGGCATTGAGGAAATCGGCCGGCATCTGCCCGTACCCCAGGGGCATCTGCTTGGACGTTGCGCGCTGGCCACTGACCAGACTCTTCAGCAGCCCGCCCCAGCCTTCGTCATCCAATTGACCAATCGAGTTGCCCGCATAGACGGCGATATGGTCAGGGTTGAGCTGCTGGCGCAGGGTCTCCCAGTCAAGTCCACTGGCGCCAAGGCAGTCGCTGGCCCCGAAAATGGCCATGGCCAGCCCGCGCGGGTGGTGTACGCTGCGGTACAGGCTGGCTGGGTCGAACCCGGAGGGCAGCTGGGCAGCGGCCTTCACCTTGGGTTCCTGAGTATCGGGTAGCAGGACCTCCAGCATGCCCGCTGGCAGGGTCACTTCTACTTCTCGGGCGTCCAGTTCGCGTACTTCCCAGCCTTCCGGCAGCTGCTCGGGCAGCTGTTTGCGACGCAGCGTGACGCGCACGGGCTCGGCCAGCGCCAGCTCTGCACGGCGGTTGGCGGGCATGCCCGGTGCCTGGAAGCGTGGATCCTCGTTACGGCGGATCAGGGTATGGTCAAGCACCTGCTCACGCAGCAGGCTGGCAGGCGAGTCAAGGGGCTGTCCTGCGCTGTCCTGCCAGCCATGGTCGGAGTGCTCGGCGAGACGCATGAGCGCGGCCAAGCCTTCCAGTGTTTGGCGCTGCTGATCGGCGGGTAAGGCATCAAGCACGGTGCGGCGGAAGGCCTGATGGCCCGAGGTTCTGCCGGCGGGATTGATGCCGCCCATGCCGACAATCACCGGTAAGTGTGACAAGCCGGGTTCCTCGTGGTGCGGTGGTGTTTAATGACAATTATCGCCAGGAGGCCGTTTCACAGCGCCTGTCCTGAACTTAATAGTGAGCTTAATAGCGACTCTGGCGTGATCATAGCACCGGGCGAGCAACGGCGTCATGCCGCGCAGCCGGGAGACTGATAGAATCACGTTTTTTTCATGCAGAGGATGTCATGCAGCACACCTCACGATCGGTGACTTCCAACCAACCGGGACCACACCAGGATGTGGTGCGGCGCGTCGAGCGTGCCCTGGCGCATCCGCTGCGCAAACCCATTGCCGAGCATACCCGCCTGGCTTTCGAACAGGCGGACCTCTGGCGGCGCCAGCACGCTGCACCGTTGATCATCGATGCAGGATGCGGAGTCGGGCTATCGACCCGCCGTTTGGCGCAGAGGTTCCCCGACCACTGTGTGATCGGGGTGGATCGCAGCGCAGACCGGCTGGGGCGAGATCACGGCGAGCTGCCGGGCAATGCGCTGCTGGTGCGTGCCGACCTGGTGGATTTCTGGCGCCTGGCGCAGGCAGCCCGGTGGGCGCCTGCGCGTCATTATCTGCTCTATCCCAACCCTTACCCCAAGTCGGCCCACTTGAAAATGCGCTGGCATGGTCATCCGGTTTTCCCCACACTGTTGGCGCTGGGTGGGCGGCTGGAGCTGCGCTCGAACTGGGACCTCTACGTGGAGGAGTTTGCCCAAGCCGTGCAGGTGGTCACTGGGCGTGAGGCGGCGGTGGCCCAGGTAACGCCCAACGGCGACTATCTGACGCCGTTCGAAGCCAAGTATGATCAAAGTGGCCAGGCGCTATGGCGCTTGACCATCGATTTAGAGCGGCCGTAGCGAGTTTCTTCCTGAGCATGGCCAGCGTTTTCCACGATGAATCTGTATTGATACTGTGTACTGAGGTAGTCCAACGTGACGTGTTTTTTTAATTTACCTGCGCGCTGGCTGCGCGCCAGTATGGTGGCAGGCGTTGCCAGTGCCGCGCTCTGCGCCAGCACCTCTCTGTGGGCGGATTTCACTCGGCTGAGCCAGCTGGAGGCCAAAGGGTTTTCGGTGAGTGCCGAGGCGCGCCTGCTGGAGGGGGGGAGCCCCAGCGAGCTGCTGTTGGGAAGCCTGAACCCCGAGCGTCAGCTGTCGCCTGCGTCGGTGACCAAAGCCTATATGGCGGCTGCGCTACTCAACCGCTTTGGCCCCCAGCACCGCTTTACCAGCCAGCTGGTGAGCACCGCGCCCGTGGAGAATGGCGTGCTCCGTGGCGATCTGGTGTTCGAAGGCGGCGGTGACCCTGGGCTGACCAGCGAAGACCTCTGGCGGCTGGTGCAGCGCCTGCAGCTGGCAGGCGTCGAGCATGTGGACGGTGCGTTGGTGGTCAGCCAGTGGCGCTTTGGCCCGGTGGAGTGCATCACCACCGACCGCTGCAACGCACGCACGCGGGTCGCCAATGCTTACAGTGCGCCGCTGACCTCGGCGGGGGTCAACTTTGGCACCTGGTGCGTCAACGTGGCGCCCGCTACCACTGCTGGGCAGCCCGCGCGCACGGGCTTGTGTGACAGCGCCGCGCCGCTGATCGTGATCGACAACCAGGTCGTCACGCGCCCGGCCAATAGCGGCACGGAAATCAGCGCCGAGCGAATCACCGATGAGCGTGGCGACGTCATGCGCCTGACCGGGCAGATTTCCACCAACGCGGCGGCCCGGGATGTCTACCGTGGGGCTGGCGATGCCGCTGAGCAAACGGCGCAAACACTGCAGGCCATGCTGAATCAGGCCGGTATCACCGTGCGTGACCCATGGCGTGTGGGCTCGACGCGTCCGCCCAGCGAAGCACGTCGCCTGGCGGCCGTCGATGGACAGCCGCTGCAGGAGCTGCTGCTGCGGACGATGAACTATTCCAACAACTACATGGCCGATGTGCTGGCGCTGAACCTGGTGGAAACGCCCCAGGCGCAGCTGCGACAGGCGGGCCAGGCTATCGAGGCCTATGCCCAGGGGCTGTCTGGCCACGGGCCGATCACGCTTTCCAGCGGTAGCGGCTTGACCACGGACAACCGCACGTCGGCCCATGGTACCAACGTGATGCTGGAAGACATGTATCGTCAGAGCGCGCTGTTTCCGAGCTTCGTGGCATCGTTTCAGTCGCCTGCCAACGGGGTGATGCGCTTCATTCGCCGCGGCTCGCCCACGTTCCAGAACAACGTCATGCTCAAGACCGGCACGCTGAATCAACCCTTTGCCGTGCGCGCAGTGGCGGGCTATTTCCGCACGGCGCAAGGGCGCTGGGGGGTGTTCAGCGTACTGGTCAACGGCAGCGGCAGTACCCCTTATCTGAGCTGGCCGGAAGTCCTCGACCCGCTCTCCCTGGATCTGGACGCCATGATCCTGGCTCATTAATCAACGTGCAGACGAGACAACGGGCATGAAGCCACAACACACCGGGTTAACCCATCTGGTTCACTCCACGCGCTACTCATGGAAAGGCCTGAAGGCCGCGTTTCGTAACGAAGCCGCTTTCCGTCAAGAGTTGGCCATTGCCGCCGTACTGCTGCCGTTTGCCTGGTGGATCGGCGAGGGCCCGGTCAGCTGGCTGCTGCTGGTGGGCAGCCTGCTGCTGGTACTGATCGTGGAGCTGTTGAACAGCGCCATCGAGAACGTGGTGGACCGTATTGGCACCGAACATCACGAACTCTCTGGCCGTGCCAAGGATATCGGCTCGGCGGCGGTCATGCTGTCACTCATCATGGCGGGGCTCACCTGGGGCCTGTTAGGCTGGGAGAAGTGGCTGGGCTGACCCGCTCCCATGGCCCAGACAAGCAATGAAAGGCCAGCAATGACAGACCCGTAATGACCGACAAGCAATGAGTCGTGTCACTTCGACGTGCGTTAGGCGCAGAGGTAGATATGCAGACACCGCAGGCTCTCTTTTCCACCACCACGTTGCCTGACGCACTGTCAGGCCCGGCCGCCGATGCTCGGCAGCGTCTCGTGGATGCCCTGACACAGGCCGACAACCTGGCCTCGATGACCGGCAAGGCACTGCCCTCTGGGCCATGGCATGACCTGCCAGAGGCGCGTCGTGAAGCGCTGGCCCGCGTGGTGACGGTCTCGACGTTCGCATTGGAAACCCTGGCGCGCTTTCCCCACTGGCTGGCCGAGCTGGAGGCTTCTGGGGAGCTGGACCGCGCTCCCGACAAGGCGACGCTCGTGCAGTGGCTGCACGACGCCCTGGCAGGCTGCGAGGAGGAAGAGAACCTGCAGCGTACCCTGCGCCGCTTTCGCCGTGCCCGTATGTTGGGCATCGTCTGGCGTGACCTGAACCGGCCTGCAGGCGCCACCATGTGGCAGACGGCGCAGTCGGTTTCCTGGCTGGCAGAAGTGTGCATCGAGGCGGCACTGGGTTGGCTGGAAAATTTTTACGCCTCTCGGTGGGGGCTGCCTGACGTGCGAAGTGATGGCTCACCCCAGCGGCTGGTGGTGCTGGGCATGGGCAAGCTGGGCGCGGGCGAGCTGAACCTCTCCTCCGATATCGACCTGATCTTTGCGTTCCCCGAAAAAGGCGAAACCCAGGGAGGGCGCAAACCCCTCGAGCATCAGGAGTATTTTACCAAGCTCGGCCAGCGCTTGATTGCTGCCCTGGATGCCATGACGGCTGACGGCTTCGTGTTTCGCGTGGACATGCGTCTGCGCCCGTTGGGCGACGGTGGACCGCTGGTGGGCAGCTTCTCGATGCTGGACAGCTACTATCAGGATCAAGGGCGTGAGTGGGAGCGTTACGCCATGCTCAAGGCGCGCCCCGTGGCAGGGGATATCGACGCCGGGCAGACGTTGCTGGCGAGCCTGCGCCCGTTCGTCTATCGCCGCTATCTGGACTTCGGTGCCATCGAGTCGTTGCGCGAACTCAAGGCGATGATCAACCGGGAAGTCAAACGCAAGGGCATGGAGAGCAATATCAAGCTGGGGCCCGGGGGCATTCGCGAAGTCGAGTTCATCGTGCAGGCGTTTCAATTGATTCGCGGAGGGCGGGATACCGAGCTGCAAGTGACATCGCTGTACGCGGCCCTCAATCGTCTGCCTGAACTGGGCTTGCTGCCCACTGCCGTGGTGGACGAGCTGCTGCCGGATTACGCCTTCTTGCGTGATCTGGAACATGCCATTCAAGCCCTGGAAGATCGCCAGACCCAGCAACTGCCCACCGATGACGATGATCGCGAGCGGGTGGCCTTCGCGCTGGGCTACGACGGCTGGTCATCCCTGCAGGAGCAGTTGAACCGCGTGCGTGAGCGGGTGCGCCGACACTTCGATGCCGTGATTGCCGACCCCGAAGAAGAAGCCGACGCGCCGCAGAGCGAAAACGCCCTGGCGCAGTGGCGCTTGCTGTGGCGCGAAGAGCTGGAGCCCGACGAGGCGCAGGCCTTGCTGGCCGGGGCAGGGTTCCATGAGCCTGAGCGAGCCCACAAGCGGCTGGTCAGCTTCTACCACTCACGGGCAGTGCAGAGCATGCAGCGCATTGGCTTCGAGCGGCTGGACGCCCTGATGCCGCTGCTGCTGGAGGCATTGGCCAGCAGTGACGCGCCGGATACCGCCTTGGCGCGGGTGCAGCCCTTGATCGAGGCCGTGCTGCGTCGGACGGCCTATCTGGCGCTGCTGCGTGAAAACCCCCATGCGCTGGAGCATCTGATGCGGCTCTGCTGCGCTAGCCCCTGGATTGCCGAGCAGCTGGCCAGATACCCCATCCTGCTCGATGAGCTGCTCACCCCGGACACGCTCTACACGCCTGCCGACAAGGCGCGCCTTGCCGACGAGCTACGCCAGACGCTCAATCGCCTGCCCGAGGATGACGAAGAGGCGCAGCTGGAAGCACTGCGGGTCTTCAAGCACGCCCAAATGCTGCACGTCGCGGCATCGGATGTGGTCGGTACGCGGCATCTGATGAAAGTGAGCGATTACCTGACCTTCATTGCGGAAGTGATTCTGGAAGCGGTGCTGGCCATGGCCTGGAAGCACTTGGCCCGCAAGCATGGCGTGCCCCCTGGTTGTAATAACCGTGAGCCGGCGTTTCTGATCATTGGCTATGGCAAGCTGGGCGGCATCGAGCTGGGCTACGGCTCGGATCTCGATCTGGTGTTCCTGCACGACAGCGACGGCAAGGGCGCCACCGATGGCCCGCGCCCGCTGGACACCCCGGTCTTTTTTACTCGCCTGGGGCAGCGCATCATTCACCTGCTGACGGCCATCACGCCTGCGGGCAGCCTTTACGAGGTGGATATGCGGCTGAGGCCTTCGGGTAACGCTGGCCTGCTGGTGACCTCGCTGGAGGCTTTCGCCGACTATCAGCGTCAGAATGCCTGGACCTGGGAGCACCAGGCGCTGGTGCGAGCTCGAGTAGTGGCGGGCAGTGACGCACTGGCCGCGCGCTTCGAGACGCTGCGTGGTGCGATTCTGGGCGTCGAACGTGCCCAGGACACCTTGCGCAGCGACGTGGTCAACATGCGCCACAAGATGCGTGACCATTTGGGCAGCAAGGGAGCGGCCAATACCGTGAGCACCGAGGGCACCTTCGACTTGAAACACGATGCGGGTGGCATGGTGGACATCGAATTCCTCTGCCAGTATGCCGTGCTGGCCTTTGCCCACCAGACGCCCGCGCTGCTGACCTACAGCGACAATATCCGCATTCTGGAAACCCTGGCCGATAGCGGGCATATCACCCCCAACGAAGCCGAACAGTTGAAAGAGGCTTACCTGGCTTACCGCAGCCGTACACACCGAGCCGCGCTGACCGGCGAAAAGGCAGAAGGAAGTGCCCGCGAGCTGGCGAGCCATCGTCGCGTGGTGGCGGACTTGTGGCAGCGTTTTCTGGGCGACTGATCCACCAAGGGCTAATGGGCAGCCGCCCTGCTGAAAAGATAGCCTGAAAAAGATAGCCTGATAAGCAGTAGCCTGATAACAACAAGGACGACAGGACATGCATGCCACAACCCCAGCGGGCTCGCCGGTTCGGCAGGGCCGCCCATGACTGGCCACATACTCGCCACGCTGCTGCCGGTATTCCTCATTGCTGGCTGCGGCGCTGCCTACGGGCGCTACCGCAGCCCCGACATTGGCAGCTTGAATACCCTGAACATGGAGCTGTTCGTGCCGCTGCTGGTATTTGCCGTACTGGCTGACCGCCAGGCGCCGCTGGCCGACTATGCCTGGCTGGCAACGGCGGCTGCCCTGGTGGTGCTGGGTTCCGGCCTGGTGCTGTGGCCGGTGGCCAAGTGGCTCTCGCTGGACATCAAGGTCTTCCTGCCGCCCATGATGTTCAACAACTCCGGCAACATGGGAGTGCCGCTACTGGTGCTTGCCTTTGGGCCCGAGGCGCTGCCCGCTGCCGTGGTGGTGTTCATCATCGAAATGCTGCTGCATTTTTCGGTAGGGCTCTACATGCTGGACCCGCGTACTTCCCTGTGGCGGATGCTGCGCATGCCCATCGTGGCTGCCAGCGTGGCAGGGCTGCTGGTCAATGTGGGGGGAGTGGCACTGCCCAGTTGGCTGTTGGAAGCCATGCACATGTTGGGAGGTATCTGTATCCCGCTGATGCTGTTTGCCTTGGGGGTACGGCTGCTGGAGATCGATTTCAGCGACTGGCGCACAGGGTTGCTGGGTGCCGTGCTGTGCCCGCTGTCGGGGCTGGTGGTCGCCTTGCCCTTGATGTGGCTACTGCCTTTGAACCCGCTGCAGACCGCCGTGCTGCTGGTATTTGCAGTGCTGCCTCCGGCAGTGCTCAACTATCTGGTCGCGGAACAGTACAAGCTGGAACCCCACAAGGTGGCTTCGCTGGTACTGATCGGTAATCTGGGCAGTCTGGTGGTCATGCCGCTGGCGCTGGCAGCGGCCTTTGCCTGGATACAAGCACCACCCTGGTGACGTGCTGACCAGGTGACGTGCCGACTCAGTGGCGCGGCTCGTCTTTCACCTCATAGCTGCCTTCCAGAACGTTCTGGTGCGGGCGATGGCCATGAGATGCCTGGCTTTGTGAAGAAGCATGACGTTGAGAGGCATAGCCGCCACCAATATCCTGAGCCTGCTCGGCACGCATTTGTTCCATGCGCTTTTTCATCTTGTGGCGTACGAAGGGCATCATGGCCCAGCCGATCAGCAAAAATATCAGGCCCAGTACCATGCCGACGATCATCAGCGCCCCGAAGGCAAGCCAGGTCAGCAGCAGCTTGACGCTGCCCATGACGCCAGTGGGGCGTGACTGAGCAGCTCGGGCGCGCCACTGGTGCGCAGCTTGCCAAGCAGCATTACGTTGATCGCGATTCATCTGTGGCATATATGCCTCCATCGTTCGTTTGCCTTATTGGAACATACCCCGATGGGCAAGTTCACTCTTGTGCTCGCCGTTTATCCGATTTGAAAATCAGTAAAGGCTAATTATGCAGCGTTAAACACCTGACATGCGGCTTCCCCCGTTGAGTGTTAGGATTTATGAGAACGCACCAGGAGAGTGCCAACCAAGTTCATTAACCAGGGTGGTGATATGACGAATCATGGAGGCAAGTCGGTATTTATCGCTTCGGCGATCATTATTTTCGGCTTGGTCATTATTGGCGCAGCGTTTCCAGAGGCCTTTGGCAATGCGGCGGAAACGGCACTGGCAACCGTTACGGAACTGTTTGGCTGGTTTTATCTGTTTTCGGTCTTTGGCTTTGTCGTGTTCTTGATTGGTCTTGCGCTGAGTAAATACGGCAAAGTGCGCCTTGGGCCACAGGATAGTACGCCCAGCTACAGCTTCTTTTCATGGATCAGTATGTTGCTGGCGGCTGGTTTTGGGGTAGGCCTGGTGTTTTACGGTATGGCCGAACCCATGTCGCACTACATCAACCCACCTTACGGCGATGTGCCCGCCGAAAGCGAAGCTGCCGCCCGTTATGCCATTCAGTACAGCTATTTCAACTGGGGTATCCACCAGTGGGCGGCGTTTTCGGTCGTGGGCCTGATCATTGCCTATTTTCAGTTTCGCAAGGGCCAGGCGGGGCTCGTATCGTCGGTTCTCTCTTCGGTCACCGCAAAACATCCACGAGTGCGCCCCTACGCGTCCTGGCTGGATGTGTTTGCGGTCGTGGCTACCGTCATGGGGGTCGCTACCTCACTAGGGTTGGGCGTACTGCAGATGAACGGCGGCTTGAACGCCGTTTTTGGCTTGCCTGAAAACGGCTGGTGGCAGTTCGTGATCCTGCTGGTGATGTTTTGTGCCTACATGGCCTCCACCTGGTCAGGGCTGGATAAAGGCATCAAGCGGTTATCCAACCTCAACATGGTGCTGTGCATCGGTTTGATGGTCTATGTACTGGTCACGGGGCCGACGGTGGCCATCCTGGAAACCATCACCTTGGGGATCGGTGATTATCTGCAGAACTTCATTGGCATGAGCCTGCGTATTTCCCCCTATAGTGATAACGAGTGGGCCAGCAACTGGACGATCTTTTACTGGGCCTGGGTGATTGCCTGGTCTCCCTTCGTCGGCACCTTCGTGGCTCGTGTTTCACGTGGGCGTACGATCAAGGAGTACGTGTTTGGGGTGCTTTTCGTGCCGCCGCTGTTGGCCTGCCTGTGGATCGGGGTGTTTGGCGGTGCCGCTTTGAACCTGGAGCTCAACGGTGATGTGGGGCTGGCGGCGGCCACGGAAGCGAATATCACGGTGGCATTGTTCGAGATGTTTGCCCTGATGCCGTTTTCTGGCCTGCTCTCGGTCATTGCCATGATGTTGATCTTCATTTTTCTGGTGACTTCGGCGGATTCGGCGTCGTACATCGTGGCGCAAATGACTGACAATGGCTCGATCAACCCGCCCCTTTACAAGCGCATTATCTGGGGCGTCTTGATTGCCGCGATTTGCCTGACGCTGATCGTGGCAGGCGGGCTTTCGGGGCTGCAGTCTGCAGCCGTGCTTGCGGCGCTACCGTTTACGTTCATTTTGTATATGATGATTGTCGTCCTGGTACGGGAGCTGCGTGCCGATCGTAAAGCCATGCTGACCCAGCTGTATCGGCGTCATGGTGAAACCCCGGTGGGAGCCGATGCTTTCGAGGCCGAGCAGCTGGGTGAAGAAGAGCGACTGCGTCGTGCGCCCAGCGTAGTGAACCGGCGTATCAATAGCTAATCAACAGTGTCGATAGAGGACGCACCGATGGAACAGGCGTGCTAATGGCCCGACAGGGACGTCACGGAGCCACGCGAAGGCAGCCCAAAGGCGTTGCCTTCGACCGTTGGCTGGATCGTATCGTAACCGTCGCCGTAGTGACCGCTATGGTGGTGGGACTCTCCGCCGTCCTGGCGCACTGGCTGCTGTAACGAGCTGCTGAGTGCCTTCGAGCAACGCCCGGCTAAGCCGGGCGTTTTTGCGTTTCGATGCGATTTCGGCCACGGCGCTTGGCATGGTAGAGCTGCTGGTCGGCCCTGCTGAGCAATTCGTCATGACCCAAGGGATGGTCAGGGGTGGTCGTTGCAATGCCCATGCTGGCGGTCAAGTGCGAATGCGTGGTGGAATAAGCATGGGGAATGGCCAAGGCAAGAATGGCCTGACGTAGGCAGTGGGCGGTTTGCATGGCTTCATCGGCATCCACGCCGGGAAGCACACACACAAACTCTTCCCCGCCGTAACGTGCCAGCAGGTCGCGGTGCGGTGTGATGCAGCCATTGAGCGCCTCAGCGACAGCACGCAGCGTGTCGTCACCCATGGCGTGGCCATAGTGATCGTTGAACTCCTTGAAGTTGTCGATATCGATAAAAATCACCGACAAGGACTGATGCTGGCGTGCACCGCGTTGCCACTGCTAATCTTGAGCTTCTTTTCCTGTGAGTCCTTTATATGCTGCCCAGTGCTGCGCCAGTGATTAAAACGCCTTATGCTTCCCGCCGGGAAATTTTCGGCTGGGCAATGTTCGATTTTGCCAATCAGGCCTATACGTTATTAATTATTACCGTGGTATTTGGCGAGCTGTTTACCACCGTCATTGTGGGGGACCGCAATGACGGCTTTCGCCTGGCCAACTTTTTGTGGAGCCTTGCGCTGGCGATCAGTTATCTGATGGTGGTGATCACGGCTCCCTTGTGTGGCGCGATCATGGATTATCGTGCCGAGAAGAAGCGCTTTCTGTTCTTCAGCTATCTGGCCACGGTGCTGACCACCGCCATGCTCTATTTCGTGACGCCAGGCTACGTGGTGTTGGGGCTGCTGCTGATCGTGCTTTCGAACTATGCCTACTCCATGGGCGAATCGTTCATTGCTGCCTTTCTTCCCGAGTTGGGCCCACCGGATGCATTGGGACGGATTTCCGGGTTTGGCTGGGCGTTAGGCTATGTGGGTGGACTGGTGGCTGCAGGTTTCACGCTGATGGTGCTGGGCGAGGCGACGGCGGATAATTTCGAGCAGATCCGCTGGGTGGGGCCCTTCGCAGCCGGGTTCTTCCTGGTGGCGGCAATCCCTACGTTCCTGTGGCTGAAAGAGCGTGGCATACCGCAGCCCGCT
This sequence comes from Halomonas sp. 141, assembly GCF_002810305.1. Taxonomy (NCBI): domain Bacteria; kingdom Pseudomonadati; phylum Pseudomonadota; class Gammaproteobacteria; order Oceanospirillales; family Halomonadaceae; genus Halomonas; species Halomonas sp. 141. Next base: position 94,568 of record NZ_PINZ01000005.1, on the reverse strand, counting down.
GGCGTCCCTTACCGTCAGATTGCTCGGCAGCGGATCATGGGCACCTTTCATGAGCTGCGTTACTTCAAGGATTTGAGCATTTTTCTGGTGTCGCTGCTGTTCTCCATGGCCGGTGTTTACATCATCATCGCTTTTGCCTTTATTTACGGGGCCCAGGTCATTGGCTGGGATGAGAGCGTACGCAATATCATGTTCATCATCGTCCAGGTGACCGCGGCCACCGGGGCCATCGGTTTTGGCTTTTTGCAGGATCGCCTGGGCGCCAAACGCACTTATCAGATCACCCTGGGGCTATGGGTAGCCGCCATCGTCGCCATTTGGGCCACGCCTGAACTCACGGCCTGGTTGAATGGCCGTTTCGGGCTGGAGTGGCAGGCGCAGCATCTCTTCCTGTGGGTAGGCTGTCTGGCGGGCTTGAGCCTGGGATCCAGCCAGTCCGCCAGCCGTGCCCTGGTGGGGGTCTTTTCCCCGTTGCCGAAATCTGCCGAATTTTTTGGTTTCTGGGGGCTGGCCAACAAGCTCGCAGGGGTGATGGGCATCGTCATGCTGGGGGTGTTGCAGGCCCTGATAGGCCTTCAGGCCTCCATTCTTCTGTGTGTGGTGCTGTTCATAACGGCTATGCTGATTTGTATGTTCGTGAACGAACGACGGGGTCGCGATGCCGCGGCGGCTTGGAAAAGCTCCTGAACTCGTGAGGTACGTCATGACGACAGCCAAGTCACAGCAGGGCGGTATCGTCATGATGCTGCTGTTCTGGGTGCTGCTGATCGGTGTCGGCACCTGGTGGGTCCAGGGCGGGCTCGAGCAGATGCTGTACCCCAATGCCCAGATCATGAATACGTCGCCGGAGAATGGCCCTGTCACGCTCAAGCGCAACCGTGCCGGCCACTTTGAAGCGCCGGGTGAGATCAACGGCGAAAGCGTTACGTTCCTGCTGGATACCGGCGCGACCTATGTGGCCGTGCCCGGGGAGTTGGCAGCGCAGCTGGGCCTGGAGCCTGGTCGGCGTGCCTGGTTCAATACTGCCAATGGCCGTGTCGAAGGCAGCCTGACTCAGCTGGATGAAGTGGCGCTGGGCGGCATCCGCATGAGTAACGTGCAAGGCTCCATCAGCCCAGGCATGGAGCGGGATACCGTCCTGTTGGGCATGAGCTTTTTGAATCACCTGGCCATCGAGATTCGCGGTGGTGAAATGATTCTACGTGTGCCAGAACCTTGAACCAACCTTGTGCGCTTGCCTAACATGTGCTTAGCTAAATGCTCACGGATGCAACCCAACAAGGAGTTACCATGGGTATTGAAGTCGGCGGTTTGTTAGGTTTGATTTGGCTCGTCATTGTCGTGTGGGCCATCGTCAAGGTCGCCAAGAGTTCGGCGGGCGGCCTTGCCAAATTGCTATGGATTATCGTGCTGTTGATGTTCCCGCTGGTGGGCCTGATTGCCTGGTTTTTGTTGGGGCCCAAAGGGTAGCGTAACCAACGGCTAACACTGTTGAACAGGCAGATATTAAAAAAGGCAGGCCCTATGGGCCTGCCTTTTTGCGATCAGTGCGATGGACGCGCTCGAGTCAGCTGTTACTATCGCTGGGTGGGGCCTTGTAATGCCCCGGGATTTTTAACTTCTCACCGTTGGGCAGATCGCGCACCTGGGTGGGTACATAAACACGCTTGATCACACTTTTTGCCTTGCCATTTTCCATGGCGATATCCTCCTGCCACATTGTCGACAGTTGCGCCTTCACATTAGCGCTTGATGGTGGAAGAATCAAGCCACCCACGGAAACGTCAGGAAGATGGGTACTGAACGTTGATCAAAGGGCAGGCGTTACCGCGGTTTTAGGGTATCCTGAAAGCGGTCACAACCTGCGGTTGCAAAGGGGTGTGCGGGTGACAACACAAACTGCCTAAGCGGAGTGAAGGAAAAGGATGGTGGATCACTTGGAACAGCAATTTCAAGCACTTGGGTCGCAGGAGGCGGTAACGCCCGACTACCCCGACCAGGATCATGTGCTGATTATTGAAGATGATCAGCGCTTGGCGGAGCTCACCCGTGACTACCTGGAAGCCAACGGCTTTCAAGTGACGATCGAGGCGGATGGTGCCAAGGGGGTAGATCGTATCCTGACGCTGCAGCCGGATCTGGTGATTCTGGATCTCATGCTGCCCGGTGAGGATGGCCTGGCCATCTGCCGCCGCGTGCGGCCCAATTTCGCCGGGCCGATCATGATGCTCACCGCGCGCACCGACGACCTGGATCAGGTGCTGGGGCTGGAAATGGGCGCCGATGACTACGTACCGAAGCCGGTACAGCCGAGGGTGTTGCTGGCCCGTATGCGTGCCCTGTTGCGACGTGCCGACGGCCCTGCTCCCGACGGTGAAATGCGCCTGAAGTTCGAGAATCTGGAAATCGACAACGCCACCCGCGAGGCCTGGTTGGCAGGTGATCGCATCGACTTGACCAGCGCTGAGTTCGACCTTTTATGGTTGCTTGCCCGCAATGCGGGGCGGGTGTTGACGCGGGAAGAGATCTTCAGCGATTTGCGCGGCATCAAGTACGATGGCCAGGATCGCTCGATCGATGTGCGGGTCTCCCGTATTCGCCCCAAGATTGGCGATGACCCCAATCAGCCTCACCGCATCAAGACGGTGCGTAGCAAGGGCTATCTGTTCGTCAAGGACAGCTAACCAGGAGAGGTCGCCCAATGCGGCGAGTGCTGAGTCACGGCTCGTTTTTACGCTTCTACCTGCTCCTCGGGTTAGCGCTATGCGTGGTGTTTCTGATTGCCCTGGGTGGGCGCTCGTTCATCGAGCAAGTGCGTCGAGAGGATTACCGAGAACAGCTGGCTGCGTTGCCCATGTCGATGATGACTCAGCGCCTGGCCAGCGTGGCTGAGGAGGAGCGTGACGCGCTATTGGGCGAGCTCTCCGAGCGCCTGGGCATGCAGCTAGCGCTGCGTCGCATGGCCGATACCCCGCTGGGCTATTTCGAACGATCACGCATCGAGCGGGGTCGTGTGCTGGTGGCGGAATCCCCCTGGCAACTGCGCCAACGTTTGCCGGATTCTCCACGCCAGCATGAGGTATGGCTGCTGGAAGCGAATTTTGCGGCCTGGGGGGAGCGCCAATGGCAGGGTAGCCTGGTGGCGTTGGGCGAGTGGCTGGCTAGCATGCCGCCTCAGGAACGGGCCGATACCCTCAGCCACTTGCGCCCTGGTAGCTGGCCATTGACGCTGCTGAGCGCACCGCCAGAGGACCTGACTGCCGAACAGCGCTTTCAGATGACGCTCGGGGGCGTCATTACCCGACTGATGTCCGACAAGCTCGCCATCACGCTGCTCTACCAGCTCCCCGTCCCGCCGGGTGACGCTCCCCAGTGGCTACAGGCAGGACCGGTGACCCGGGGCGACACCCTGCCGCTCAACTTGCATCTTCCTTTACTGGTTGGCCTGATGGCCGTGCTCAGTCTGATCGTTTATCTGATCATGCGTAGTATCGAATCACGCATGGCGCGACTGGAGTTGGCGGCAACCCGCATCGCCAGTGGCCGCCTGGAAACCCGTGTAAAAGTGGAAAGCGGTGATTTTCTCGGTCGTGTCGGCATGGCGTTCAACGGTATGGCCAATCAGGTGCAGAGCTTGCTGCGAGGCCAGCAGGAGATGATCCGCGCGGTCTCCCATGAGTTGCGTACCCCGGTGGCGCGTATCCGCTTTGCCGTGCAGATGGTGGAAGACATGACCGACCAGCCAGCCATTCAGAGGCAGCTACAGGGCATCGATGCCGATATCGCCGAGCTGGATGAACTGGTCGATGAGATTCTGACCTATGCACGACTGGGGGGAGAAACCTTGCACGGTGCCGAGCTTGAAATGAGCCTGGTCGACTGCCGTGCCATGGCCCATCGAGTCATCGAGACTCTGGCGCCGCTGCATGGTGGGCTGACCCTTGCCCTCGACTCGGGTCCGGACATCGAACTGCTGGCCGAGCCTCGCTACCTCCAGCGGGCGCTTCAGAACCTGGTGGGAAATGCTTGCCGCTACAGCAAGTCACAGGTGGTCATTCGGCTCTGGGATGAACCCCATCTCGTACGCATCGATGTGGAAGACGATGGGCCGGGCATACCGCTGGAAGCCCGGGCCGATATCTTCAAGCCGTTTGCCCGACTGGACGATAGCCGAGCCCGCAGCTCGGGCGGGTATGGCCTCGGGTTGTCCATCGTGCAGAAAATCATGAGTGGTCATGGCGGCAGCGTCACCGTGGACAGCAGCCCAGCGCTGGGCGGCGCCCGCTTTACCCTGCTCATTCCTCGTCGCGATTCGCCGGCCTGATCCCGGAGAGCACCGCAAAGGAAGTCTCCTGAGCCGTGCGTAGAAAGTCCTGCATCCACGGCGCCTCCATGGTCTCTTCACGAATGGCCGCGTACAACGTGCTCCAGATGCCCTGTTCTCCCAGCTTGACGGCACTAACGTAGTGGCGCTCCAGATACTCGGTCAAGGCCCAGTTGGGTAGCGCGCAAACCCCACGGCCGCTGGCCACCAGCTGCATCATCATGATGGTCAATTCGGCCGTACGAATCTCCCTGGGGCGCACATTGGCGGGCGTCAGGAATTGGGTGAAGACGTCCAGTCGTGACTGTTCCACCGGGTAGGTGATCAACGTCTCTTCGGCCAGCGCGGTGGGCAGAACATACGCACTGCCCGCCAGCCGATGCTGACGGGCCACGGCCAACAACCCCTCGTAACGAAACAGCGGCTCGTAGTGGACCCCTTCCAGTGGCTGTGGGTCGGCGGTGATGACCAGATCCAGCTGTTCGCGGGCCAGGGCAGGCAGAGGGTCGAAATGGTGGCCGCTGGGAATGTCGATTTCCACTTCCGGCCAGTGGTCACGAAAATAGTCCACGGTGGGCATCAGCCACTGAAAGCAGCTGTGGCATTCGATGGCCATGTGCAGGCGCCCCTGCTCTGTGCCTGCCAAACGCGCCAGGTCCCGCTCGGCCTTGCGTACTTCGGGCAAAATATCATCGGCCAGCGCTAACAGGCGCAAACCGGCGCGAGTAAATTCCACGGGGCGCGTCTTGCGCACGAACAGCGCGCTGTCGATACGGCCTTCCAGGTCTTTCAGCTGGTGGGAAAGCGCCGACTGGGTGAGGTGCACGCGCTCGGCGGCTTCCACCAGCGATCCTGTCTCCCTTAGCGCCAGCAGCGTGCGCAAATGGCGTAGCTCAATCATGGTGAGTGGTTTTCATGTTTTATATTAGAATCTTTAGTTTGATTCACTTTGGTGCGGTGAGCAAACTGAGTGACATCATTCGCATGGGAAGGATTCATCATGACAGTGTCTCATATACTCGGCTACCCCCGCATTGGTGCACAACGTGAGCTGAAGAAAATCACCGAGGCCTACTGGCGCGGTGACGCCACCCGAGAAGCCCTGGAGAGCACCGCTCAGGCGCTACGGCTCCATCATTGGCAAATTCAGCAGGCGGCTGGATTGGACATGGTCAGCGTCGGTGACTTCGCCTTTTACGATCAGGTGTTGAATGTCTCGGCCATGTTGGGGGCGGTACCCGAGCGCTTTGATGCTGCCGATGAAGTCAGTCACGGTAGGGTAGACCTGGATACCGCGTTTCGTATGGCTCGCGGGCGAGCACCCAGCGGAAAGCCCGCTGCCGCTTGCGAGATGACCAAGTATTTCGATACCAACTATCACTACCTGGTGCCCGAACTTCACCAGGGCCAACGCTTCACACTGGCCTCGGAGCGGCTGTTCGATGAGGTCGATGAAGCGCTGCAGGCAGGGTTCACCCCCAAGGTCACACTGGTGGGGCCTCTGACCTGGTTGTGGCTGGGCAAGACCAAGGGCAGCCGTTTTGATCGACTCACGCTGTTGGATAGCGTGCTGGATGTCTACAGCGATATCCTGGCGCGCTTGGCGACCCAGGGCGTGGAGTGGGTGCAGCTCGATGAGCCTGCTCTGGTGCAGGACTTGCCCGTGGCTTGGCAGCAGGCGTACGAACGCGCTTATCATCGCCTTCAGGCGGCACCGTCGAAACTGTTGCTGGCGACCTATTTTGGCGCCCTGGGCGATAACCTTGCCTTGACCACTCGACTGCCGGTCGCTGGGCTGCATATCGATGCTGTGCGTGCTCCAGAGCAGGTCGAAAGTGTCATTGACCGTTTGAGTCCGCACCAGATTCTTTCGCTCGGTTTGGTCGATGGCCGCAATGTCTGGCGGGCCGATTTGGCCGCCTTGCGTGAACGCCTGCTGCCCATCAAGGTGCGTCTCGGCCGGCGGCTCTGGCTGGCGCCCAGCTGCTCGCTGCTCCATGTGCCCGTGGATTTGGCCCAGGAAGATAGCCTGGACCCGGAGCTGCGATCATGGCTGGCCTTCGCTCGTCAGAAATTGGACGAGGTGGTCAGCCTAGCGCGTCTGATCGACAACCGCGCCACGCCTGCCGATGAGCAGCGCTTGAACGAGGCCACACGTGCGCTGGACACGCGGCGTGAGTCGCGGCGTATCCACCAGCTCGAGGTAAGCACGCGCCTCGCAGGCATCACACCAGCAGATAGCCAGCGACGGTCAGCTTACCCCCAACGCGCGCTGGAACAGCGGCGTGCGCTGGCGCTCCCACTGTTTCCCACCACTACCATTGGCTCCTTCCCGCAAACCAGCGAGATTCGTGAAGCACGACGAGCATTCAGAGCCGGTGAGCTTGGACAGTCCGATTACGACGCGAGAATGGAGCAGGAAATTGCCTATGTCATCGCACGCCAGGAAGCTCTGGGGCTGGATGTATTGGTACATGGCGAAGCCGAACGTAACGACATGGTGGAATACTTCGGTGAACAGCTGGACGGCTTTGCCTTTACCCGATTTGGCTGGGTACAAAGCTACGGTTCACGCTGCGTCAAACCGCCGATCATCTATGGTGATGTAGCCCGCCCCGCGCCCATGACGGTGCGCTGGAGTGAGTACGCCCAGTCGCTGACGCAAAAGCCGATGAAGGGCATGTTGACCGGCCCGGTGACGATTCTCCAATGGTCCTTCGTGCGTGATGACCAGCCCCGAGCCCTCACCTGTCGCCAGATAGCCCTGGCACTGCGTGATGAAGTTCGTGACCTGGAAAGCGCGGGAATTCGGGTGATCCAGATTGACGAGCCCGCCCTGCGTGAAGGCTTGCCGCTGCGCCAGAGCGAGTGGCAGCCCTACCTGGATTGGGCCGTCGAGAGCTTTCAGCTCAGTGCGGCCGGGGTTGCCGACAGTACCCAGATTCACACCCATATGTGTTACTCGGAGTTCAACGATATCATCGGTGCCATTGCGGCCCTGGACGCGGACGTGATCACCATCGAAACATCGCGCTCTGACATGCAGCTGTTGGATGCTTTCCAGGACTTTGCTTACCCTAATGAAATTGGGCCTGGGGTATACGACATTCACACGCCCAACACTCCCGAGGTGAGCTGGATGGCCGCGCTCATGGAGAAGGCGTTGGAAAAGATTCCCGCTGAACGGCTATGGGTCAATCCTGACTGCGGGCTGAAAACCCGTGAGTGGGCCGATGTGGAGCCGGCCCTGGCCAATATGGTGAAAGCTGCCCGCCAGCTGCGCCAGCAACACACGTGAGAGGGAAGTGTGCCTGAGCCGCCCCGGCTGGGCGGCGGCCTCGGCGTCAGCTCTTCGTGGCGTAAGCGTAGAGCAGTGTTTCCTGGGCGCTGATGGCATCGCCGTGGCCCGGGTCCTGAAGCTGGTAGCTGCCATCGCTCTGCAGTAGCCAGCTCTGGCAGTTATCGACCAGGTAGGTCTCCAGGTCCTTGCGCACCCGGGTGGCGAGTTTCTTGTCCAGCAGCGGGAAGCAGGTTTCCACGCGGTGGAACATGTTGCGCGACATGAAGTCGGCGCTGGAGCACCAGGTTTCCGGTTTGCCGTCGTTATGGAAGTGAAAGACTCGGGTATGTTCCAGAAAGCGGCCAATGATCGAGCGTACGCGAATGTTGTCTGATACGCCCGGCACGCCGGGTTTCAGGCAGCACATGCCGCGAATGATCAGGTCGCACTCCACGCCCGCCTGAGAGGCTCGGTAAAGCGCCTTGATCAGCTTGGGCTCGGTCAGCGAGTTGCACTTGATGATGATATGGCCACGTTTGCCCTTGCGGGCGACCTGGGCTTCCCGATCGATCATTTCCACCAGCCGCTCGTGCAGCGTGAACGGCGCGTGCAGCAGCGTATCGATCTTACGCGCGCGGCCCATGCCCGAGAGCTGCTGGAAGACCTTGTGCACGTCGGCACACAGCGCCTTGTTGGCAGTCAGCAGGCTGTAGTCGGTATACAGCTTGGCGGTCCTGGCGTGGTAGTTGCCGGTGCCCAGATGTGCATAGTGACGCAGCTCACCCCGCTCACGGCGGACGATATGCAGCATCTTGGCGTGGGTCTTGTAGGCCATGATGCCGTAGATGACGATGGCCCCGGCTTCCTGTAGGCGCGAGGCAAGCTGCAGGTTGTCTGCTTCGTCGAAGCGTGCCCGTAGCTCGATGACCACGGTGACCTCCTTGCCCTGGCTGGCGGCATCCACCAGCGCGCTGACGATGGAGGAGTCGGCACCGGTACGGTAGAGCGTCTGCTTGATGGCCAGTACGTCCGGGTCGCGTGCGGCTTCGCGCAGCAGGTCTTCGATGGGGGAGAAGGCCTGGAAGGGGTGGTGCAGCAGAATGTCGTTGTTGGCAATGGCGCTGAACAGGCTGCCGCCCTTCAAGCCCTTGGGCACGCTGGGGGTAAACGGGCGATAGAGCAGCTCGGGGCGGTCCACGTCGCCCAGCACGGCCATCATGCGGGTCAGGTTCACTGGCCCCTGTACGCGGTATAGATCGTCGTTGTCCAGCTCGAACTGGCGTAGCAGGAAGTTGATGAGCTCATCCGGGCAGTTATCGGCGACCTCCAGGCGTACGCCGCTGCCATAGCGCCGTGCTAGCAGCTCGCCGCGTAACGCCGATGCCAGGTCTGAGACCTCTTCCGGGTCGACGGTCATGTCCGCATTGCGGGTCAGGCGGAACTGATAGCAGCCGCGCACGCGCATGCCGGGGAACAGCTCTTCGGCATGGGCATGTATGAGCGAAGACAAAAAGACATACTCGGTGTAGCCCTCTGCACACAGCTCTCTGGGCAAGGCCATCAGCCGTGGCAGCGAGCGTGGGGCGGGCAGAATCGCCATGCCGCCAGCACGGCCAAAGGCGTCTTTACCATCGAGCTCGACGATGAAGTTGAGGCTTTTATTGACCAGCCGAGGGAACGGATGAGAGGGGTCCAGGCCGATGGGGCTGATGACCGGCATGATCTCGTTATCGAAAAATTCCCGCGCCCAGGCCTTCTGCGCCTCGGTCCATTGATCGCGGCGGCGAAAACGTAGCCCCTGGGCTTCCAGGGCAGGCAGCAGGGTGTCATTGAGGATCGCGTATTGGCGGGCGATTTGCTGGTGGGCAATGGTGGAAATCTCCCCCAGCACGGCCTTGGGTAAGCGACCATCGGCGGCGGTGGTGTCATCGCCCAGCGCCATTTGATGTTTGAGCCCTGCGACCCTGATTTCGAAGAATTCATCCATGTTGGACGAGAAGATCAGCAGGAACATGAGACGGTTCAGCAGCGGGTGCGCATCGTCCAGCGCCTGCTCCAGCACGCGAATATTGAACTGCAGGTGCGAAAGCTCTCGATTGAAGTAGAGCTGTGGGTCATCCAGGTTGGCTTCCGGGAGTACTTCACGGGCCTGTACTCCTGTCGGTGTACGGTTGACCCGTAAAGGCAGTACCTCGGTACTGTCGCTAACGAAAGTCTCGTTACCGGGCACTGCACTGCTGACATCGGTGTTGGAATCGGCTGAGTTGTCTTCCATGCTGGCCCCCTGCGGTAATGGCGCTTGCCCATGCTGCTTGTTATAACGCGAATTGCGTCAAGTATGCAGGGGGAAGATGACAAACAGGTGTCACCGATTTGTCATCTTGATGGCGTCAGCGCTGCAAAAGACGCGCCGCTTCCAACGCGAAGTAGGTCAATATGCCGTCGGCACCTGCCCGTTTGAAACACATCAGCGATTCGAGAATCACCGGCTCTGCGGCCAGCCAGCCGTTGTCGAAGGCCGCGCGGTGCATGGCGTACTCACCGCTCACCTGATAGGCGAAGGTCGGCACCTGCAGCTCGCTTTTGACACGCCGCACCACGTCAAGGTAAGGCATGCCTGGCTTGACCATCACCATGTCGGCGCCTTCGGCGATGTCCAGCGCCACTTCGTGCAGTGCTTCGTCGCTGTTGGCGGGGTCCATCTGATAGGTGCGTTTGTCGGCCTTGCCCAGGTTGGCGGCGGAGCCGACGGCATCCCGGAAGGGGCCGTAGTAGTTCGACGCGTACTTGGCGCTGTACGCCATGATGCGCACGTTGTGCAGCTGCTCCTGCTCCAGTACCTGGCGAATCGCACCAATCCGGCCATCCATCATGTCGGAGGGGGCCACGACATCGGCGCCGGCTTCCGCATGAGAAAGAGCCTGCTTGAGCAGCGTGTCCACCGTACGGTCGTTTTGCACGTAGCCCTGGGCATCGAGAATGCCGTCCTGACCGTGGCTGGTGTACGGGTCCAGCGCCACATCGGTGATGATGCCAAGCTCTGGCACGGCTTCCTTGAGGGCACGCACGGTGCGCTGTACCAGGCCACTGGCATTGTAGGCCTCTTCGGCCAGCTCGCTTTTTTGCTCGGCGCCGATCACCGGAAACAGTGCCAGGGCCGGTATGCCCAGGGCATGGGCCTCCTTGGCTTGCTCGATCAGCAGGTCGATGGACAGACGCTCCACGCCGGGCATGGAGGCCACCGCTTCACGCTGATTTTCGCCTTCCAGCACGAACACCGGCAGGATCAGGTCGTTGGGCGTCAGGGTCGACTCCTGCATCAAACGGCGTGAGAAGTCGTCCCGGCGCATGCGGCGCATGCGGGTGGCGGGGAAGTGGCGCGGGCTTGAGGTGTTCAACGGCTCTCTCCAGACAGTCTCGAAAAGGATGCCCCACGAGCATTGGCCAATAGCGCGGACAACTCTCTGGGCGTGGGTTGAGTATATCAGTCATGCCATGCAGCGAAAGCCGCCTTGTGGCCGCAGGGCAGACTGACTAAAGTGAGTCACTCAGCCATTCGCATGGCTTCGACAAGGAGTAGAGGTATGACCAAGCAGGTAGCGGTGGTATTAGCCGGCTGTGGCGTGTTCGACGGTTCGGAAATCTACGAAACGACACTGACACTACTGCGTCTGGATCAGTTGGGCATCGGGTATCGCTGCTTTGCACCCGATGTAGAGCAGCATCACGTCATCAACCACCTGGATCAGACGCCGGTGGAGGGTGAGCGACGCAATGTGCTGCAGGAGTCGGCCCGTCTGGCGCGTGGCGAGATCAGTCCGATCACCGAGCTGGTGTCCAATGATTTCGATGCAGTGATCGTGCCCGGTGGCTTTGGCGTTGCCAAGAACCTGTGTGACTTTGCCATGCAAGGTGACGAGATGCAGGTGCTGGAAAGCGTCAAGGAGGCGCTGGCAGGATTCAAGAAAGACGCCAAGCCGATTGGCTTGATGTGCATTTCCCCGGTCATGGTGCCCCGGCTGTTGGGGGATGGCATCGCCGTCACGGTAGGTCATGATCCGGGCGTATCCGGGGCGATCAGTGCCATGGGCGGGCTGCACCGTAGCTGCGGCGTGGAAGAGATCGTCGTGGATCTCGAGCATCGCGTGGTCACCACGCCTGCCTATATGCTGGCAACGCGCATCAGTGAAGCTGCCACGGGCATCTTCAAACTAGTGGAGCGTATCGATGAAATGATGGGTTAGGCTGGCTGGCAAGCCCGTAGGGAAAAAGCCTCTGTCATCGTGGGATGACAGAGGCTTTTTAATGGCCTTGAGCATACAGGAGCGCTAGTCGGTCTGCTCTTCCTCGGTGGTTTTTGGCTTACGCACCAGACGGCCAAACAGCAACCCCACTTCGTACAACAAGTACATGGGAATCGCCAGCAGGCTTTGAGAAATCACATCGGGCGGCGTCAGCAGCATACCGACGACAAAGCAGCCCAGTATGATATACGGGCGCTTCTTCGACAGGCTTTCCACGGTCGTCGCGCCGGAGAGAATCAGCAGGAACGTGGCGATGGGTATTTCAAAGGCCACGCCAAATGCAAAGAACAGCTTGAGCACGAAGTTCAGGTACTGGTTGATGTCGGTCATCACCGCGACATTTTCCGGCCCCGTTTGGGTAAAAAACTCGAACAGCAGCGGAAACACCACGTAATAGGCAAACGCTGCCCCGGCATAAAACAGCGCCACGCTGGAAACGAGAATCGGAATGGCCAGCGCTTTCTCGTTATCGTAAAGCCCCGGCGCCACGAAGGCCCAGGCCTGGTGCAGCACGAAAGGAATGGCAATGAAGACCGCCACTACCAGTGTCAGCTTGAAAGGTGCCAGGAAGGGCGAGGCGACCTCGGTGGCAATCATCTGGGAACCTTCGGGCAGCAGTGCCATCAGCGGCTCGGCCACGAAGGTGTAGATATCGTTGGCAAAAGCATAGAGCCCCAGGAAAATCACCAGGATCACCACGACCGCCTTCATCAAGCGCGAGCGCAGCTCGATCAGATGCTCGATGAGAGGCGCCTGGCCCTGGTCGTTGTGCGGTGGCTGGGAGTTGCCAGACATGCTCATGAGTGGGGTCTATCCTTTTGATCGGCCGTATCGGTGTCGCTCGGCAGGTCTTCACGCACGGTCTGCAAAGCGTCATCCAGTCGTGCGCTGGCCCTGGCCACCCGCTGTTCGGTGTCTGCCTGGGCGGAAGGCTGGGCAGGCACGGCTGAAGGGGCGTCAGCAATGCTCTCGACATCCTGCTTGGCTTTTTTCAGGCTGTCATCGAGCTTTTTCTGCTGCTCATTCAGCTTTTGCCGCAGCTCTTCGGCTTCCAGTTGGGCACTGATTTCACGCTGCATGCCGGATACCGTGCGCTTGATCTTGCCGATCCATAGACCCGCCGTGCGCGCCGCCTTGGGCAGGCGTTCCGGGCCCAGCACCAGCAGTGCCACGACGCCGATGAGCATGAGTTCAAGAAAGCCGATATCCAGCATGGGTTATTTGCGCTCTTCGTTGCGGTCGCCAGAGTGAACGTCTGCCGCTGGCTTCTGCTCAGCTTGAACGTCGTAGGTGTTGCCGTTCTCTTCGTGGGCGACCTTGGCCTGAGGCTGGTCAGAGGGCTTGTCGCCGTCCTTCTCTTCCTCGTGCATGGCTTTCTTGAAGCCCTTGACCGCGCCGCCCAGGTCGGTGCCCACGTTACGCAGTTTCTTGGTGCCGAAAATCAGGATGATGATGCCCAGAACAATCAGCAGCTGCCAAATACTGATACCACCTAACATATGCGTTTCCTCATGGATGCAGGGTTAACGTTGTGATCGGGACGCTTTTTCGTCGTGACCAGAGATTCCAAACCGTCGCGCAAGCTCGTCCAGCACGGGCTGATGGTCCAGATCCAGATGCGACAGCATGACCAGGCTATGAAACCACAGGTCGGCCGTTTCGGCGATCAACGCTTGGCGGGCCTGCTCATCGCCATGCTCGGCATCCTTGGCGGCCAGCAGCGTTTCGGTGGCCTCTTCGCCCACTTTCTCGAGTATCTTGTTCAAACCCTTATGATGCAAGGAGGCAACATAAGATTCTTCTGGTTGGGCATGGCGACGCTGTTTCAAAACGTCGGCCAGAGCGTCCAGTACGGGAGCTTGGTTGGCATCTGTCATGGTGTTCTCGTTATTCATCGCAATAGAGTGTCATCCGGCACGTGCTGGAAAGGCTCACTGCCAGATCAGCAGCAGCAACCCGACCCCGGCAGCTGCCAGAATCGGCCAATCCTGGGTGGCGGCCCAACTGCTCAGCGGCTGCCAGGCAAGCGCGATGGCCACGAGTGCCAAACCGATGCGCAGCCGATGCTGGCGTTTGCCCTGTTGTTTCAACTGGTGGCGCATCTGGCTGAGCGCGGTGACCTGCTGATGCCGCTGGCGGTGTTCATGTTCCATGCGGCTGAGCGCCTGATGTGCCAGCGCCGGCAGCTCTGGCAATTGATGCGAAAGCTCCGGCGCCTGGCGCTTGAGCGATGCCCAGAGCCCGCCGATACCCGCGCGCTCTCTCATCCACTTTTCCAGGTAGGGCTTGGCGGTGCTCCATAGGTCCAGCTCCGGGTAGAGCTGACGCCCCAGCCCTTCGATGTTAAGCAGGGTTTTCTGCAGCAGCACCAGCTGCGGCTGAACTTCCATGTTGAAGCGTCGCGCCGTTTGAAACAGCCCCAGCAGCACCTGCCCAAAGGAAATATCCTTCAGAGGCTTTTCCAGAATCGGTTCGCACACGGTACGAATGGCTGCGGCAAATTCGTTGGCACGGGTGTTCTCGCCCACCCATCCCGACTCGATGTGCAGGGAAGCGACCTCGTAATAGTCCTGATGGAAAAAAGCCAGCAGGTTGCGCGCCAGATAATCCTGGTCTTCCCGGGTGAGGCTGCCCACGATACCGCAGTCGATGGCGATGTACTGGGGGTCGTCCGGGTCGTCACAGTTGACGAAGATATTGCCGGGATGCATGTCCGCGTGGAAGAAGTTGTCCCGGAATACCTGGGTGAAGAATAGTTCCACGCCGCGCTCGGCGAGCTTTTTCAGATTGGTGCCGCGGGCCCGCAAGGTCTCCAGGTCGGCCACCGGTACGCCGCGAATGCGCTCCTGCACCATCACGTGGCGCCGGGTGTAGGGCCAGTAGATGGTGGGCACGAAGAGGAGCGGCGAGTCCTTGAAATTACGTTTGAGCTGAGAGGTGTTGGCCGCCTCCTTGTAGAGGTCCAGCTCGTCGAACAGGGTGGCTTCATAGTCGCGAATGACTTCTACCGGGCGCAGGCGTCTGGCTTCGGGCACTTTGGCCAGCAGCTTCGCTACCTGGTACATCAGCCCCATGTCCTGGCGCATGATTCGGTCGATGCCGGGGCGAATGATCTTGACCACGACCTCTTCGCCACCGTGCAGGGTGGCGGCGTGCACCTGGGCGATGGAGGCCGAGGCGAGGGGCACGCGGTCGAAGGCCGCAAAGGCCTCCACCAGGGTCATGCCCAGCTCTTTCTCCACTCGGGCCGCTGCCAGCTCGCCAGCAAAGGGCGGCACCTGATCCTGCAGACGTTTCAGCTCGTCGGCAATGTCTTCCGGCAGCAGGTCGCGGCGGGTCGAGAGCATTTGGCCGAATTTGATGAAGATCGGGCCCAGTGCCTCCAACGCCAGCCGCAGCCGCTCGCCGCGGCTGCGCTTGCCCACCGGCACCAGTTGGAGGGGCGAAAAGCGAGTCAGTAGCCGCAGCCAGAGCGGCATGCGCTCGGCAGGTACGAGGGTATCCAGGCGATGCCGAGTCACTACCCAGAGAATCTTGAACAGCCGCAGGCTCATTCGCTCGGCTCCTCGGGCGCATTGGCCTTGGCCAACTGCGTGAGACGCCGATTCAGGCGCTGCAGTCTGGCATCCAGGCGGTCGGTGGCGATTTCCAGCTCGGTGAGGTGGTCGCGCAGCACGTCGCGCTGCTGGCGGCCTGGCAGCAGGCGTGCCTCTTCGAAGACATACTCCGACACATCCTGCAGTAGCTCGTCCTTGGCGCGTAGCCCCCAGCGTGCCGCGCGGCGCAGCCCTTCGGCCAGCGAATGGGCAGGCATGTCGCCCAGCCAGTGTGCCAGCTCACCTTCCCAGTCGACCTCCAGGTCCAGCAGCAGCTCTCGGGTAGCTTCCAATAAGTGGACATGCCCCCGAATGGCCAGCTTGCCCTCGAACATCAGCCGCTCCACGGAGGCACCGCTGAGCCACTCCGAGAGGGTTTCCGGGGTCAGTTCGACCACCGCATCCACGTCGCTTTCATCGACGTCGTCGCCGTGCTGCAGATCCAGTCCGGCATTGTGGTAGCAAAGCAGCAGCGCCAGCTGTGGCTTTTCCAGACGCACCAGCAGGCGGCTGCCCGCCAGCGCGGCCAGCCGCCCAGGGGCAGCAGGGTCACGGGCAAGCAGTGCGTTCAGCGTGCGTTCACAACCGGCCAGCAGCAGGGTCGGGGTGACTAGCATGCGGGCCTCATCGTTCGGTGGGTCAGCGTGCGAGGCGTCATAGCTTGATGCCGCGGTGCAGGGCGACGATGCCGCCGGTCAGGTTGGTGTACTCCACTCGATCGAGCCCGGCGGTTTCCATCATGCCCTTCAGGGTTTCCTGGTCGGGGTGCATGCGGATCGATTCGGCCAGGTAGCGGTAGCTTTCGCCGTCGCCGGCGACCAGTTCGCCCATCTTGGGCAACAGCCGGAACGAGTACTCATCGTAGGCCCTGGAGAGTAGCGGGTTGTTGGGCTTGGAAAACTCCAGCACCAGCAGGCGGCCGCCGGGCTTGAGTACCCGTGCCATGGAGCGCAGCGCAGCGTCCTTGTCGGTCACGTTGCGCAGGCCAAAGGCAATGGTGATGCAGTCGAAACTGTTGTCCGGGAAGGGCAGACACTCGGCATTGGCCTGGACGTACTCGACGTTGCCACCGACGCCGTTGTCCATCAGCTTGTCGCGGCCTACCTTGAGCATGGAGGCGTTGATGTCGGCCAGCACGACCTTGCCGCGGGGGCCGACCAGACGCGAGAACTTGAGGGTCAGGTCCCCCGTGCCGCCAGCGATGTCCAGCACATGATGGCCGGGGCGAACGCCAGCACGCTCGATGGTGAGGCGCTTCCACACACGGTGGATGCCCAGGGACATCAGGTCGTTCATGACGTCGTAGCGGGCGGCGACCGAGTGGAAAACATCGGCGACGCGTGAGGCTTTTTCGTCGACCGGGACTTCCTGGTAGCCAAAATGGGTGGTGCGTTTTTCCGTGGGGCTCATGGGGCTTCAGCTCCCGAGTTCGAGGCGGTAGTAGTCGACCATAAGGTCATCGCAATCATTGATGGCCAACATTGTAGCCTTCTCGAGCCTGCTTTGTCTGCGCCTCAACTGGGGCGTGGCGTCACAGCTGCTTGAATTGAATGCCCGCAGGCTCGCGAGAGGCACCCGCTGCTTCCAGCCGCTCGAGGTAGTTGTTCCAGTAAGCGTGTTGATGCGTCGCGAGGTCGTGCAGGTAGTTCCAGCTGTAGAGGCCGCTGTCGTGGCCATCGTCGAAGTGCAGCTTGAGGGCGTAGTTACCCGCTTGGGTGATGTTCTGCAGGCCGACGTCCTTCTTGCCCACTTGCAGTACCGCCGTGTCGCCACCGTGGCCACGCACTTCGGCAGAGGGAGAGTAGACGCGCAGCAGCTCCACGGGCAGCCGGTAGGTGTCCCCCGAGGCGTAGCCGAGTTCCAACTCGCGGGCCTGCTTGTGGTAGTGCACTCGGGTGGGGACCGGGGCATCGGGAGTAGAGGGGGTGTGGGTAGACGTGTGGGTGTTGGAGGCGTTCATGGTCGGGGCACTCATGGTTGGCGTGACGTCGCTCAGGCACGAGCGACACCTGGCCGGGGTGGCCAGGTGTCGGGGTGCGGCAGAGGTTACAGAATATAGCGGGAGAGATCTTCGTCTACCGCCAGTTCTCCCAACTGCGCGTTAACGTAATCTGCATCGATCACCAGCGGGCTATCCATATCGCCGCCCTTGAACGAGGCCTCTTCCAGCAGCCGCTCCATGACCGTGTGCAGGCGGCGCGCGCCGATGTTCTCGGTCCCTTCGTTGACCTGCCAGGAGATCTCCGCAATGCGCTCGATGCCGTCGGGAGTGAACTCTACGTCCAGCCCTTCGGTGCCCAGCAGCGCCTGATACTGCTTGGTCAGCGAGGCGGAAGGCTCGGTGAGGATGCGCTTGAAATCGCCGGGAGTAAGGGCATCCAGCTCAACGCGAATGGGCAAGCGACCCTGCAGCTCGGGGATCAGGTCGGAAGGCCGCGCCAAGTGGAAAGCACCGGAGGCGATGAACAGGATATGGTCGGTCTTCACCATGCCATATTTGGTCGACACCGTGGAGCCTTCGATCAGTGGCAGCAGGTCGCGCTGCACGCCCTCGCGTGATACTTCACCACCGCTGGACTGGCCACTGCCCTTGGCCACCTTGTCGATCTCGTCCAGGAAGACGATGCCGTGCTGCTCGACGGCCTCGACGGCGCGGGCCTTGATCTCCTCTTCGTTGACCAGCTTGCCCGCTTCCTCGTCACGCAGCAGCACCAGGGCTTCCTTGACGGTAACGCGACGCTTTTCACGCTTTTGCTGGCCCATGTTGGAGAACAGGCTCTGCAGCTGGCTGGTCATCTCCTCCATGCCCGGCGGCGTCATGATGTCGATGCCCTGGCTCTGGGCGGTGATTTCGATGTCGATTTCCTTGTCGTCCAGCTGGCCTTCGCGCAGTTTCTTGCGGAACAGCTGGCGCGTGCTGTTATCGTCCCGGGGCTGCTCTTCCTGGCCGCGGGGCGGCGGCAGCAGCGCATCGAGAACGCGGTCTTCGGCGGCATCTTCTGCGCGGTGGCCGACTTCTTCCTTGGCGTGCTCGCGCACCATCTTGATGGCGGCTTCCATCAGGTCGCGGATGATCGATTCCACGTCGCGACCCACGTAGCCCACTTCCGTGAACTTGGTGGCTTCGACCTTGATGAAGGGCGCACGGGCCAGTTTGGCCAGGCGGCGAGCGATTTCGGTTTTACCCACGCCGGTGGGGCCGATCATCAGAATGTTCTTGGGGGTGACTTCCGGGCGCAGGTCATCGTCGAGCTGCATGCGCCGCCAGCGGTTGCGCAGCGCGATGGCAACGGCGCGTTTGGCATCCTGCTGGCCGATGATGTACTGGTCCAGCGCATGGACGATTTCACGGGGTGTCATCTGAGTCATAAAGGGGCCTCAACGGTCGTCGATGTTCAGCTCTTCGAGCGTGACGTGGTGGTTAGTGAATACGCAGATGTCACCCGCGATTTGCAGGGATTTTTCGGTGATTTCACGGGCGGAGAGATCGGTGTTTTCGAGCAGCGCGCGGGCGCTGGCCTGAGCGTAGTTGCCCCCCGAGCCGATGGCGATGATGCCGCGTTCGGGTTCGACCACGTCACCGTTGCCGGTGATGATCAGCGAGGCGCTGTGGTCGGCCACGGCCAGTAGCGCTTCCAGGCGGCGCAGGGCGCGGTCGGTGCGCCAATCCTTGGCAAGCTCCACGGCCGCCTTGGTGAGATGGCCCTGGTACTTCTCCAGCTGAGCTTCGAAACGTTCGAACAGTGTAAAGGCATCTGCTGTGCCGCCGGCAAAACCGGCCAGTACCTTGCCGCGATAGAGGCGGCGAACCTTGCTGGCGTTGCCTTTCATCACGGTGTTGCCCAGCGATACTTGGCCGTCGCCAGCAAGGGCGACCTGGTTACCGCGGCGAACGGAGACAATGGTGGTCATGGAGATAACTCCTTGGGGGAGACGCGCTCCCGATGACTGATCGGCCACCCTGGGTGGCCGTAAAAAAAGCGATTCCCAACAAAATGCGGGCGGCTGATGAAAAATCAACCGCCCGCTCGAGAAAGCCAGGTGATAAAACCGCGCCTTCAGGCGCGGTCAGGGGATGGATCAGTTCTGCAGCTGTATCAGCAGGGGTTCGATCCCTTGAGTGCTCATCAGGTCCTGGGCGCGGTTCAGCTCCCGGGTATCCTCGTAAGGGCCCACCTGCACGCGGTGCCAGGTGTCGCCATTGGCCTGCACTTCGCTGATCTGTGCCAGCAAACTCAGGTTGCGCAGCCGGCCGCGCAGCTGCTCGGCGTCGCTGAGGTCGCGAAACGAAGCGGCTTGCAGCATGTAGCGATTCGGCGTGCTGGAACTGCTGCTGGTGCTAGTGCTGCTAGCGGCAGGCGGCTGGGTAGCCGCCACGGCGGCCTGCTCGTTGGGCCGCGTGTTGGCGGCAATGACCTGAGCAATCGGGTCGTTGGCGCTGCTGCCTGGCGACGTGTCGTCCGAGGCTGCTGCGTCGCTGGCGGCCTCTGCGGCAGTCTCGGCGATTTCCGGCCGAGTGATATTGGCCGGAATGGCGCCGCCCGGAGCGATGACTTCGGTTTCGGGGAGCAGCGTGTAGAACTCGAAGGTGGGCATGGCAGGCTCTGCCGAGGCTGCCTGCCCAGTGCCCTGGGCGTCTCCGCGCTCATCGCTGGAGGGCTTGGGCAGCACCGTGGCCTGGGGCGTGCTGCTCTGCTCCTGCCACGGGGCGGTGCCGTGCTGATGCTGCGCCAGGAAGAAGCCAGCGGCCACCCCGGCCACCCCCCACAGCCAGCCGGGAATACGCCACCCGTCGCCGGAGCGGCGAGCAGATTTACGCTGCGAGGTGGCGCCTCGACGGGACGGCTTGTTACGCGGGCTGGCCATGAATTACATCTCCTCTGGGGCACTGACCCCCATCAGATCCAGCCCGTTGCGCAGCACCTGACGCGTGGCCAGACCGAGCGCCAGGCGGGTGTTGCGCAGCGTGTCGTCTTCGACCATGACCTTGACGGCGTTGTAGCAGGTGTGGAAGTCGCCCGCCAGATCCAGCAGATACTGGGCCACCTGCTGGGGCTCGCGGTTGCGGGTCGCATGTTCGACCACTTCCGGGTAGCGGGCCAGGCGGTTGAGCACGGCTTTTTCCTGATCGCTATCCAGCAGCGCCAGGTTGGCCATCGCCACGCCGTGGTCGAAGGGCTGGCCTGCCTCTTCGGCCTTGCGCAGCATGCTGCATACCCGAGCATGGGCATACTGGATGTAGTACACCGGGTTATCGTTGGACTGGGAGCGCGCCAGGTCGATATCGAAGGTCAACTGCGAGTCGGCGCGGCGCGCGGCCAGGAAGAAGCGGGTGGCATCGCGGCCGACTTCGTCGATCAGGTCGCGTATGGTGACGTAGCTGCCTGCACGCTTGGACAGTTTCACTTCCACGCCCGAGCGGGTCACCATGACCATCTGGTGCAGCACATAGTCGGGCCAGCCCTGCGGAATGCCCACGCCGAGTGCCTG
Organism: Halomonas sp. 141; assembly: GCF_002810305.1. NCBI lineage: Bacteria > Pseudomonadati > Pseudomonadota > Gammaproteobacteria > Oceanospirillales > Halomonadaceae > Halomonas > Halomonas sp. 141. The sequence goes on along the minus strand of NZ_PINZ01000005.1, from coordinate 73,574 downwards.
CAAGCCCGCACGTACGCGGGTAACGGTAGAGTGGTGATCGGCGCCCTGTTCGTTGATCACGGTCTTGAAGCCGCGCTGCCACTTGTTCAGGTGGTAGGCCACGTCGGGCAGGAAGTAGGTGTAGCCGCCTTCACGCTTGCGCATGACGCGGTCCTTGTCGTCGCCGAAGTCGGTGGTGCGCAGCCATAGTGCGCCATCCTGCTCGTAGGTGTGGCCGTTGGCGACCAGCGTCTCGACAGTGGCCTCGACCTTGCCGTCCTCGTAGAGGGATGATTCGAGGAAGTAGACGTCGAATTCGACGCCGAAGGCCTTGAGGTCCAGATCCTGTTCGCGGCGCAGCCAGGCCACGGCGAACGCCTGAATGGCTTCCAGGTCGTCGGCATCGGCCTTGGCCGTCACCTTGCGGTCGTCGGCGGTGACCGTCTTTCCGGCCATGTAATCGTTGGCCACATCGACGATGTATTCACCGCGATAGCCATCGGCAGGCCAGCTCTCATCCTCGGGGCCCAGCCCCTTGGCACGGGCCTGCACGGAGAGCGCGAGGTTGTTGATTTGCGCGCCCGCGTCGTTGTAGTAGAACTCCCGAGTGACGTCATAGCCGCTGGCTTCCAGCAGGCGGCAGAGGCAGTCGCCAATCGCCGCGCCGCGGCCATGGCCCACGTGCAGCGGGCCCGTGGGGTTGGCCGAGACGAACTCCACCTGCACTTTTTCACCCTTGCCGATCAGGCTGCGACCAAAGGCGTCGCCGCTATCCAGCACCTGGGCAACGATCTGGGCGGCGGCATCGGCGGCGGCAAAGAAGTTGATGAAGCCGGGGCCTGCGATGTCGGTTTTCTGAATGGCGTCGCTGGCGGGCAGGGCGGCTACCAGGGCGTCGGCCAGCTCTCGGGGCTTCATGCTGGCGGGTTTGGCCAGCATCAGGGCCAGGTTGGTGGCGTAGTCGCCGTGGGCTTTGTCCTTGGTGGGGTCGACCTTGATGGCCGGCTGTACATCGTTGGGCAGCACGCCTTGGTGTTTGAGCGCATCAACGGCGCCTTCGAGCAAAGCAATAATCGTGTCTTTCATGTCAATATCCGGGTGTCTTCGGTGGCGGCGTGTGCAAGCGCCCAAATGGTGCAGCGTCAAAGCGGCCATTATCGGCAATTGGCGCGCAGTTTCAAAGCCGTATTCCAGGCCGGGGCAGGCTGGGCGTCGCGGGCGTTGCCATGGCTAGGCCAGTGTTTGCGGGTCGATGTCCACGGACCAGCGCACCTTGCGCGCATCGCGATGAGCTTCCAGCCACTGTACCAGCCAGTGGGCCGCCGTGTGTCGGTGGCTGCGTTTCTGGGCCGTGATCATGACATGCAGGTGGTAGCGATTCTGGCGGCGCTCCATGGGGGCTGGCACTGGCCCCAGGCAGCGTACCGGCAGGTTGGCATCCGTGAGCCACTGGCGCAAGGCCTGTGCAGCCTGTTGAGCCAGCGCCATGGCAGCAGGCTCCTGGGGGCTCTCGACGCGCAGTAGCGCCATGAAACAGAACGGGGGAAGCTGTGCCAGCCTTCGTTCTTCCAGCAGGTTGCGGGCCAGGGCGCCATAGCCATGTTCGGCCAGCTGGCCCAGATGGGGGTCGTCGGGGTGCAGGGTCTGCACCAGCACGCGGCCTGGATGAGCGGCCCGCCCGGCTCGGCCAGCGACTTGCTCCAGCAGCTGGGCGCTATGCTCCAGCGCGCGGAAGTCGGCGGCATAAAGGCCGCCATCGGCATTGACCACCACGACCAGGGTGACATGGGGCAAGTGGTGGCCCTTGGCCAGCATTTGCGTGCCCACCAGCAGGCAGGGCTCGCCGCGATGGATCTCCTTGAGCACCTGCTCGAAGCTCTCCTTCTTGCGGGTGCTGTCGCGGTCGATACGGTGTACGACGGTGTCAGGAAAGAGCCCCTGCAGGGTCTCTTCGGTACGTTCGGTGCCGCTCCCCAGTGCGCGCAGGTCGCCGCTGCCGCACTCGGGGCAGGCATCAGGCAGGGCGCGTCGGCTGTCACAGTGGTGGCAGGCCAACAGAGGGGGCTGTCTGTGCAGCGTCATGCGGGCATCGCACTGATGGCACTCGGCCAGCCAGCCACAGTTGTGGCACGCCAGGCTGGGGGCAAAGCCGCGCCGGTTGATGAAGACCAGCGCCTGCTTGCCGGCTTTCAGCGTCTGGCGGATGGCTTGCAGCGCGCCGGGCAGAAGGCCTCCCTGGCGACGCTGATGGCGCATGTCCAGGAGTTCCAGCTTGGCGGGCGGGTGGCGGCTGGGGCGCTGGGTCAGGCGCAGGTGCCGATAGACGCCCGAGAGCGCTTGCTGAAGGCTTTCCAGCGAAGGGGTGGCGCTACCCAGCAGCAGTGGGATCTGGTGGTGGTGTGCCCGGGCCACGGCGAGATCCCTAGCGTGGTAACGAAGCCCGTCGTGCTGCTTGTAAGAGCCGTCGTGCTCCTCGTCGACGATGATCGCGCCAGGCTTGGCCAGCGGTGTGAAAATGGCCGAGCGGGTGCCGATGATGACCATGGCGCGCCCGCTGGCGGCGGCTTCCCAGACGTCCAGGCGCTCCGGGTCGGTGAGGCCCGAATGCAGGGCCACCACGGGCACCCGGAAGCGGCTCTTGAAGCGCGCCAGGGTTTGCGGCGTCAGGCCGATTTCGGGTACCAGCACCAGCGATTGCTTGCCTTTGGCGGCCAGCGCCTCGATCAACTGCAGGTAGACTTCGGTCTTGCCGCTGCCGGTCACGCCTTCCAGCAGGCACGGGTGGTAGCCGTCCAGCTTTTCGTGCAGCGCTGCCAGGGCCGTGGCCTGCTCACGGTTGAGGGGTAATGACGGCGTTGCCAGCAAGCTGCCGGAGACGGGCTGCCCCGCCGTCAGGGTGATCTCCTGGGGTTCGGCCAGGCCCTTTTTTTGCAGCGCCTGGAGCTGTTCACGGGTGAACCCGTGGGCACTGATGGCCCGCCCTGCCAGCCCGTGGGGGTGCTGGCGCAACAGGCGGTAGAGCTCGGCCTGCCGCGGCGCGCGCTGTAGCGGCGTGTCATCGCCCTGACGCGCATGCCACAGGGTTTGCGTGCGGCCCGCCATGGGGTGGCCCTGGCGCAGGCGTGCGGGCATGGCGTGCTGCATGGTGTCGCCCAGGCTGTGCTGGTAATAGCGGGCGGTGAACTGGCACAGCCACTGCCAGTCTTCGGGGAGCGGCGCGTCGTCAAGCGCTTCACTGACCGCGCGCAGCTGGGCGCGGGGCAGCTCGCTGCCGGAAGCCAGAGAAACGACGACCCCCACCACGTCGCGGCGGCCAAACGGTACCCGCACCCGCAGCCCCGGCAGCCAGCCGCAGGCGGGCGCGCGGGGTGCTGGCAGGTAGTCGAACAGGCGGCGCAGCGGCGATGGCAAGGCCACTTTCAGCACCTGAAAAGCGCCCGGAGTACGCTCTGCCGTGACGGGCGGGGAAGAAACAGAATCAGACAATTGGCCTCCGGCGTTTAGTTTGCTAGAATGCGCGGCCGCTCTCAATCTATCGGATCGAGCGGTTAACCGGTTAGCAGTTTTTCACACCCGTATGCGGTGCCTGGCAGCGGATCAGGTGGCGGCATATAGCTCATGAGGCTCAAGATGAAACAAGGTATCCACCCGAATTACAACACGGTCACCGCCAACTGCTCTTGCGGTGCCAGCTTCCAGGTTGGTTCTACTTCTGGTCAGGACTTCTCTCTGGACGTATGCTCCAACTGCCACCCCTTCTACACGGGCAAGCAGAAGCAGGCGAGCACTGGTGGCCGCGTAGAGCGCTTCAACAAGCGTTTTGGCGCTGCCGTCAAGCGCGGCTGATCCCGACGGATTCAGCCCATCGCAGGCACGCCATGTGCCCTGTGCAAAAACCCACGCTACGGCGTGGGTTTTTTGTCCCTGCCTTATTTGGCCGCTCCCTGGCGGCACCGGCATCTGAACGCTGGCCGAACGCTGTGTGATGAAGCCATGGCCCTGAGCCTCCTGTTGCGACGTTGTCCACAGCCGCTATCGCGCGGCGGGTGTGGATAAGTTCGTGTGCAGTTTTGGAATCTATTTCCAGCTTATGCTGCAGTGCATCCATAACGAAACCGTTATGGGTCAGGGTGCTATGCATAAGTTGCAGCAAATGAAGCTGAAAAGTTCCGAATGGATGGGAAAAGCCGCTAAAACGCACGTTTCAGAGGCTGGTTGACTACCTGCTTGAGACGCTTGGGTTTTTTCTATATTCTGATATGACTTTTCTACTTTAGGCTGATTGGACCTTGACCATGACGGATGCAAATAAGCAGGCAGCTCTGGATTATCACGCTAAACCGATCCCCGGTAAGCTCTCCGTGGAGCTGACCAAGCCCACCGCGACGGCGCGGGATCTGGCCCTGGCGTATAGCCCGGGGGTGGCTGAACCGGTTCGCGAAATCGCTCGCGAAGCGGAAAATGCCTACCGTTATACCGGCAAGGGAAATCTGGTGGCGGTCATTTCAGACGGCAGTGCCATTCTGGGCCTGGGTAATCTGGGGCCGCTGGCCAGCAAGCCGGTGATGGAAGGCAAGGGCGTGCTGTTCAAGTGCTTTGCGGGCATCAACTCGGTGGACATCGAAGTGGATGCCGAGAATCCGCAGGCGTTCATCGATACCGTGGCACGCATCGCCGATACCTGGGGCGGTATCAACCTGGAAGACATCAAGGCCCCCGAGTGCTTCGAAATCGAAAAGGCGCTGATCGAACGCTGCAACATTCCCGTGTTTCATGACGATCAGCACGGCACGGCCATCGTCACCGCTGCCGGTATGCTCAATGCCCTGGATATCGCCGGCAAGCGCATCGAAGACGTGAAGATCGTCTGCATGGGCGCAGGTGCGGCGGCGATTGCCTGCATGCGCCTGCTGATCTCCTGTGGCGCCAAAAAAGAGCATCTGGTCATGCTCGACCGTCGCGGCGTGATTCACACCGACCGCGATGGCATCAACGAGTACAAGGCCGAGTTCGCCCGTGATACCGACATGCGCACCCTGGACGACGCCATCGACGGTGCCGACGTGTTCATCGGCCTGTCTGGCCCCGGGCTGCTGTCTGCCGAGCAGGTGAAGAAGATGGCGGCGGATCCGGTCATTTTTGCCTGCACCAACCCGGACCCGGAAATTCATCCGGATGTGGCTCGGGCAGCGCGCCCGGACGTCATCATGGCCACCGGCCGCTCGGATTTCCCGAACCAGGTCAACAACGTGCTGGGCTTCCCGTTCATCTTCCGTGGGGCGCTTGACGTACGCGCCACGCGCATCAATGAAGCGATGAAGCTGGCCGCCGTGCATGCGCTGAAAGATCTGGCCCGCGAGCCGGTGCCCCAGGAAGTGCTGAACGCCTACGAGCGTACCGAGATGAGCTTTGGTCGTGAGTACATCATCCCCACGCCGGTCGATATTCGCCTGCTGGAGCGTGTCTCCTCGGCGGTGGCCCAGGCGGCGGTGGACTCCGGGGTTGCCCGCAAGCCCTACCCGGCGCACTATCCGCTCAAGACCATCGACGATGTCTACGGCAGTTAAGCGCCGCTCGACACGAGATTGGCTGTTCGAGACGCCATGACGACAACGCCCGCTTTCTGCGGGCGTTGTCGTGTGTGGTGTTCGTATGGGTGCCGGGTATCAGGTGAGCGGGTAGCGTACCAGCCCCTCTTGTGCCGTCGAGGCAATCAGCTGCCCATCGCGGCGATAGATATGGCCTCGCGCCAGCCCTCTGGCACTGCCGCTCCAGGGAGAGTCGATGGCGTACAGCAGCCACTCGTCCAGCCGCGTATCTTCGTGCAGCCACAGCGCGTGGTCGAGGCTGGCGATGCGCAGCTTAGGGTCCGTGTACTTGATGCCGTGAGGGATCAGCCCGGTGGTCAGCAGGTTGAAGTCCGACGCGTAGGAGAGCAGGTGGCGATGCAGCGCGGGGTCGTCGGGCAGCGGGCCGCCAGCGAACCGGAACCATAGGCACTGCCCGGCAGGCGAGGCGCTGTCCGGATTGTTCTTCAGGTGCAGGAACTCGATGGGGTGGCCTGGGAAACGAGCATGTTTGGCGTCACCGCTCTCCAGCAGCGCTTCGGGTGTGGGCACGTCAGGCATGGCGCGCTGATGGCTGATGCTCTCTTCCGGGCTTTGAAACGAGGCGCTGCAGAAGAAGATGGGCCGCCCCTTTTGAATGGCGGTGACTCGGCGGGTGGTGAAGCTGCCGCCGTCGCGAATGGTATCGACCTGGTAAACCACCGGGCGATGGGGGTCACCGGGGCGCAGAAAGTAGCCGTGCTGGGAGTGAGGGCGACGCTCCTCGGGGACGGTGCGGGCGGCGGCGGCCAGCGCCTGGCCAAGTACCTGCCCACCGTACAGCTGGGGAAACCCAAGGTCCTGGCTTTGGCCGCGAAACAGCGTCTCTTCCAGGGGTTCCAGCTCCAGCAAGCTAACCAGTGACTTCAGCGCATCGTTCATTCTCGGTATCCTTGGTGCTGTCTGCTTGATCACTGAGGAGGCCGCCCTCAGCGTTTGGCGATCACGCCATTGAAACGATCGTTTCGCTACCTTAACGGAGTTTGTCTTGATACGCAGCGATGAATTTTACATGCACCGCGCGCTGGACCAGGCGCACCTGGCGATGGCCGCCGGAGAGGTACCGGTGGGGGCCGTGGTGGTGGACGCCGGGGGGGAGATCGTCGGGGTGGGCCACAATGCGCCGCTGTCCAGCTGCGACCCCAGTGGTCATGCGGAAGTGCGTGCGCTGCGCGATGCCGGGCAGCGGCTGGGCAACTACCGTCTGGAGGGCTGTACGCTCTACGTGACCCTGGAGCCTTGCATGATGTGCACCGGCACCATGGTGCATGCCCGCATTCAGCGGCTGGTGTACGCTGCCGCCGAGCCACGGGCAGGAATGGTGGAATCAAAGGCCAATCTGCTCGCCCAGCCCTGGTTCAATCACCATATCGACGTCACCGGCGGGGTGCTGGCGGCGCAAGCCAGCAAGCTGCTCAAGCAGTTCTTTGCCGACAAGCGCTAGCGCCGTCCCGGTATCACGGGGTGAGCGGTGGCACGATCTCGAACAGCAGCAGCGGCTCTTCACTGGCCGGTGTCTGCTCCAGTTGGAAAAACTGCTGTCGACTGCGCTCCACGTATTCGATCATTTCGTAGTAACGGCGAATGTTGCGCACGTAGATCACCGGCTCCCCGCCACGGGCGTACCCGTGGCGCGTTTGGCTGTGCCACTCGCGTTGCTGCAGCAGCGGCAGCGCGGCACGCACGTCCTGCCACAGGTTGGGGTCGCCGCCGCGTCGCTCGGCAATGTTGCGGGCATCATACAGGTGGCCAAGCCCCACATTGTAAGCCGCCATGGCCATATAGAGGCGATCTTCGCCGGTGATGCTGTCCGGTAAGCGGTCCTTGATGCTGCGCAGATAGCGGGCACCGCCGTCGATGCTCTGGGCGGCATCGGTGCGGTCCGTGACGCCCATCTCACTGGCCGTGGGGTTGGTCAGCATCATCAGGCCACGCACCCCCGTGGGGGAGACGGCATTAGGGTCCCAGTGGGACTCCTGGTAGCCCACGGCGGCCAGCAGTTTCCAGTCGAACCCCGTGTCTCGGGCGGCCTGCTTGAAGAGCTCGGTGTAGCGGGGCAGGCGCTCATCCAGATGGTCCAGAAACGTGCGCGTGCCCACGTACTCCAGGTAATCGTCATGGCCAAAATAGCGGCTGATCAGGCGGTCCAGGGTGCCGTTTTCATGCAGCTCCTGCAGGAACTGGTTGGCCGCCTCGAGTAGCCCCAGCCCGCGCCCGCTGGGCAGCGCCCAGACCAGCGAGAGGGGCTCGCCCAGATAAAAGCCGCGCTCGACATTGGGAAAGAACAGCCGGTTCAAACGAAATTGGTGATCGAAGATGATGGCCGCATCCAGGGTACCGTTTTCTACCCTGGCCATCAATTCGGCCACTTCCAGTTCGTTGGACTCTTTCCAGCTCAGGTTGGGATAGTCGCTTTGCAGGGCTTTCAGAGCACCGCTGGTGCCCGCTTCGCTCTGGGTGCCAATGGACAGGCCGACGAGATCTTCGGGTGCGTTGATGCCATAGAGGCCGCGCCGGTAGACCACCAGTGGCTGCATCTCGATGATCGGACGGGTGTAGTGAATGCCGGGGGTATCGGCCATCAGCGGCAGCGACGCCGCCCCCAGGTCGCCCTGTTCGCGAACGGCAGGCAAGACACCATCCGGGTGGTGGCTGGCGTTCAGGTTGAGGCTGACCCCCAAGGCGTCTGCAAAACGGTGCATCAGTTCATATTCGAACCCGGTTGGCCCCTGGCGGCCTTCGTAGTAGGTGGTGGGGGTATTGCGGGTATGTACGGTGATGAAGTCTTTGGCCAGCACGCGGGCGAGGTGTTCGCCGTCGGGAAAGGTCGATGGGCGCGGTGTCAAAACCAGCAACAAAGTCGCGATCATCGCGAAATATGCCCGATAAAAGGCGCTAAAATGTCGGCAAATCAATGTCGGCATGGTGTCTTGTCGGCGTGGGACGAGCTGCCACGATACCCAGCCTTTATCGCCGTGTCACCTTGTTGATTTCGTGTGGCCGCCGCTTTCCAGTATCATAGTGCGCAGTCCGTGTGTCGGTCGCTTAGCGGCCCGGTGATTTCCTGCTCGACTCTTCCTGCTTTAGAGGCTCCCAGATATGCTCGAACTTCGAGGCGCGCCCGCCCTTTCTGCCTTCCGTCATGAACGGCTGCTAACGGTGTTGCGTGAATGTGTTCCAGAGGTGGAAGCGCTATCCGCCCACTACGTCCACTTCATTGACCACCACGAAGAGCTCGATACCGCCTCCCAGGAACGGCTGGCCAGGCTGCTCGATTACGGCAGCCAAGCCGCCCAGGAACCCCTCGAACAAGCCCAGCGTTTTCTGGTGGTGCCGCGCCTGGGCACCCAGTCGCCCTGGTCTTCCAAAGCCACGGACATCGCCCATAACTGCGGGCTGAGCCAGATCCATCGCATCGAGCGCGGCGTCGACTACCGCGTCGCATTGCGTGGCACGGCCACGGCAGAGCAGTGGGACGCCATCGGCGCACTGCTCCACGACCGCATGACCGAAAACGTGCTGGCCGACACGGCGGCGGCCAGCCAGCTGTTTGCCCACCACTCACCGGCACCGCTGGGCAGCGTGGATATTCTGGAGGGCGGGCGTGCCGCGCTGGAAGTCGCCAACCGGGAGCTGGGTCTGGCGCTGGCAGACGACGAGATCGACTATCTGGTGGCGGCCTTCGTCGAGCTGGGGCGCAACCCCAGCGACGTGGAGCTGATGATGTTTGCCCAGGCGAACTCGGAGCACTGCCGCCACAAGATCTTCAACGCGGACTGGATCATCGACGGCGAGGCCCAGAGCCATTCGCTGTTCAAGATGATCAAGAACACCTTTGCCACCTCACCGGACAACGTGCTGTCGGCCTACAGTGACAACGCGGCGGTGATCAAGGGCAGTCACGGCGGTCGTTTCTTCCCCACGCCGCTGACCGGCGCAGAGGGTGAGCGCGCTCACTACGACGCTCATCAGGAGCCGATCCATATCCTGATGAAGGTGGAAACCCACAACCACCCCACGGCGATTGCGCCTTTCCCGGGGGCGGCGACCGGCTCCGGCGGCGAGATCCGCGACGAAGGCGCCACCGGTATCGGCGGCAAACCGAAGGCGGGCCTGGCGGGTTTCACCGTCTCCAACCTGCGTATCCCCGAGTTCGTGCAGCCCTGGGAGGCCTTCGATTACGGCAAACCCGAGCGCATGCAGTCGGCGCTCAACATCATGCTGGAAGGCCCGATTGGTGGCGCGGCCTTCAATAACGAGTTCGGCCGCCCCAACCTGACCGGCTACTTCCGCACCTACGAGCAGGATGCCCTCAGTGCCAATGGCATCGAACGTCGCGGTTACCACAAGCCGATCATGATTGCCGGTGGATACGGCAACATACGTGCCCAGCACGTCCAGAAGGGCGAGATTCCGGTGGGCGGCAAGCTGATCGTGATGGGCGGTCCGGCGATGCTGATCGGTCTGGGCGGCGGTGCGGCGTCCAGCATGGCGTCGGGGGAGTCGAGCGCCGATCTGGATTTTACCTCGGTGCAGCGGGAAAACCCGGAAATCGAGCGCCGTGCCCAGGAAGTGATCGACCGCTGCTGGGCAATGGGTGAGAAAAACCCCATTCGCTTCATCCACGACGTGGGTGCCGGTGGTCTCTCCAATGCGCTGCCGGAGCTGGTCAAGGACGGTAACCGTGGCGGCCTGTTCGACCTGCGCGCCGTGCCCAACGCCGAGCCGGGCATGAGCCCGCTGGAAATCTGGTGCAACGAAGCCCAGGAACGTTACGTGCTGGCCGTGGCCCCGGAAGACCTCGACACCTTCGAGGCGCTGTGCAAACGCGAGCGCTGCCCCTATGCGGTGGTGGGCGAAGCTCAGGCAGAGCACCATCTGGAAGTGCGCGATGGCCACTTCGAAACCAAACCCGTCGATTTGCCCATGAGCGTGCTGTTCGGCAAGCCGCCGAAGATGACCCGCTCGTTCGAGCGCCAGACGCCCGAGCTTTCCGGCGTGATGCTCGACAACCTGGACCTGCGCGAAGCCATGGACCGGGTGCTGCGTCTGCCCACGGTGGCCTCGAAAAGCTTTTTGATTACTATCGGCGACCGTTCGATCACAGGCCAGGTGGCTCGTGATCAGATGGTCGGCCCCTGGCAGGTGCCGGTCGCCGACGTGGCAGTGACCACCGCCAGCTTCGATACCCATGCCGGTGAAGCCATGGCCATGGGCGAGCGCCCGCCGGTGGCGCTGATCGACCCGGCCGCCAGCGCCCGTTTGGCGGTGGCAGAAGCGATTACCAACCTGGCCGCCGCGCCGATCGCCAAGCTCTCGGACATCAAGCTCTCCGCCAACTGGATGAGTGCCGCCGACCACCCCGGCGAAAACCAGGCGCTGTACGACGCCGTGCATGCGGTTGGTATGGAGCTGTGCCCGGCGCTGGGGATTGCCGTGCCGGTGGGCAAGGACTCCATGTCGATGCGTACCGCCTGGCAGGAGGGCGATGATGCCGAAGAGAAGAGCATCACCTCGCCGCTGTCGCTGGTGGTCACTGGCTTTGCGCCGGTCACCGATGCGCTGGCCACGCTGACCCCGCAGATCAACCTTGAGCAGGATGAGTCGGACCTGATCCTGATCGACCTGGGCAACGGCCAGAACCGCCTGGGCGGCTCGGCGCTGGCCCAGGTGTATGGCCAGGTGGGCGACGAATGCCCCGACGTGGACGACCCGGAGGACCTGAAAGCGTTCTTCGAGGTCATTCAGGGCCTGAACCGGGATGGCAAGCTGCTGGCCTACCACGACCGCAGCGACGGTGGCCTGCTGGTCACGCTGCTGGAGATGGCCTTTGCGGGACATGCCGGTCTTGAAATCAAGCTCGACTGGCTGATCGACGAGCCGGTGGAAGCCTTCAATGCGCTGTTTGCAGAAGAGCTGGGGGCGGTGATCCAGGTCAATCGCCAGCACACCGAAGAAGTGCTGACCCAGTTCGCCATGGCCGGTATCGAAACCTGCGGGGTGATTGCCCGCCCGCGTTACGACGATCAGGTGCGCGTGACGCTGTTCGAAGAGCCGCTGCTGGAAACCACCCGTCAGCTGACCCAGCGCACCTGGGCCGAGACCAGCTACCGGTTGCAGGCGCTGCGCGATAACCCCGAATGCGCCAAGAACGAATTCGACAACCTGCTCGACGTGCGTGACCCCGGTCTCAGCGCTGCGCCGACCTTCGATGTCAATGACGACATCAGCGCGCCTTACGTCAACACTGCCAAGCCAGCGGTGGCCGTCCTGCGTGAGCAGGGTGTCAATGGCCAAGTGGAAATGGCCTGGGCCTTCCACAAGGCCGGGTTCGATGCGGTGGATGTGCACATGAGCGACATCCTGGAAGGTCGTGTCTCGCTGGATACCTTCCAGGGCCTGGTGGCCTGTGGGGGCTTCTCCTATGGCGACGTGCTGGGGGCAGGCGGCGGCTGGGCCAAGTCGGTGCTGTTCAACGGACGCGCCCGCGAGCAGTTTGCGGCGTTCTTCACCCGGGACGACAGCTTCTCGCTGGGGGTGTGCAATGGCTGCCAGATGCTGTCGCAGCTCAAGACGCTGATCCCGGGCGCCGAAAACTGGCCCAGCTTCGTGCGCAACGAATCCGAACAGTTCGAAGCCCGCGTGGCCATGGTGCGGGTAGAGAAAAGCCCCTCGATTCTGCTGGCCGGCATGGAAGGCTCGACGCTACCCATCGCCGTGGCCCACGGCGAAGGGCGTGCCGAGTTCCGCGATACGGCGCACCTGCGCAGCATGCAGTCGAGCAGCCAAATTGCCCTGCGCTACATCGACAACTACGGTCAGGTCACCACTCGCTATCCGGCCAACCCCAATGGTTCCCCGTCGGGGATCACGGGGCTGACCACGCCAGATGGCCGTGTGACCATCATGATGCCTCACCCGGAGCGGGTGACGCGGGCAGTGACCAACTCCTGGCGTCCGGCAGAGTGGACCGAGGATGGCGCCTGGCTGCGGCTGTTCCGCAATGCGCGGGTATGGCTGGGTTGATGAGCAGGCGCAGCATGAGGCTGGTGTGCCATGACATACCCTGAAAAGGCGGCCTCCGGGCCGCCTTTCTCGCCTGAGGCGCCGCCGCAGCTGCGCGCCTACCAGCAGGAAGCGGTCAAGCGGGTGGTTCACCACTTTCGCGCCACCAGCGACCCAGCGGTGGTCGTGCTGCCCACGGGCAGCGGCAAGTCGCTGGTGATTGCCGAGCTGGCAAGGCTGGCCCGTGGGCGGGTGCTGGTACTGGCCCACGTTCGCGAGCTGGTGGAGCAGAACCACGCCAAGTACCAGGCCTATGGCCTGGTAGCGGATATCTTCAGTGCCGGGTTGAAGCGCAAGGAGGCCAGTCGGCAGGTGGTGTTTGGCTCGGTCCAGTCGGTGGTGCGCAACCTGGCGCAGTTCAACGACGCCAGCTTCACGCTGCTGGTAATCGACGAGTGCCATCGGGTGTCGTTGGAGGAGGATTCCAGCTACCGCCAGGTGATCGACCATCTGCAGCGGCAAAATCCGCAGCTGAAGATTCTCGGCCTCACCGCCACGCCCTTTCGGCTGGGCCAGGGGTTTATCTACCACCGCCACTACCACGGTATGGTGCGCGGAGGAGAAGAGAGTTTCTTCACCGACTGCGTGTTCGAACAGCCGCTGCGCCTGATGGTCAAGCAGGGTTTTCTGACTGCCCCTCGGCGGCTGGACATGGCCATTGAGGGGTACGACTTTTCGGCGCTTGCTCCCTCTTCCAGCGGGCTGTTTCGGGAAGAAGAGCTTAATCGGGTGGTGGCCGGAAGTCGCGCCACGCCGGGCATCATTGCCCAAGTGGTCGAGCAGGCGGCCGACTGCCAGGGCGTGATGATTTTTGCCGCGACGGTGGCCCACGCCGAAGAGATCATGGGGTATTTGCCTGCCGACCAATCCGCGCTGATCACCGGCGCGACGGTCTCCGCCGAGCGCACCGCGCTGATCGATGCGTTCAAGGCGCGCAAGCTCAAGTATCTGGTCAACGTGGCGGTATTAACCACCGGGTTCGATGCCCCCCATGTGGATCTGATCGCGATCCTGCGCCCCACCGAGTCGGTGAGCCTCTATCAGCAGATCGTGGGGCGCGGACTGCGCCTCTCGCCGGGGAAGGAGGCGTGCCTGATCCTGGATTATGCAGGCAACCCCTGGGACCTCTATGCCCCTGAGGTAGGCGAGCCGCGTCCCGACAGCGATAGCGAGCCGGTGCAGGTCGAGTGCCCCGAGTGTGGGCATGCCAACCTGTTCTGGGGCAAGCGCGACGGCGAGCTGGTGATCGAGCATTTTGGCCGCCGCTGCCAGGGGCTGGTGGAGGACGACGCCGGACGCCGTAGCCAGTGCACCTTTCGCTTTCGCTTCAAGGTCTGCGATGCGTGTGGGGCAGAGAACGATATCGCTGCCCGCCGCTGCCATGGCTGCGAGAAGCTGCTGGTGGATGCCGATGACAAGCTCAAGGAAGCGCTGCGGCTCAAGGACGCCAAAGTGCTGCGGGTGAGCGGCATGCAGCTGGAGGCGACCACCAACGGGCGCGGCTTGCCGCGCCTCAAAGTGACCTACCATGACGAAGACGGTGCCAGCCTGAGCGAATGGTTTGCCCTGGAAACCGCCGCCCAGCGCCGTGCCTTTTATGCGGTCTTCTTGCGCGCCCACCTGCGCGCGCCGGGCGTGCCGTGGCAGCCAGCAACGCCAGACGACGTGGTGGCTGCCCAGTCTCGCCTGCGCCATCCCGACTTTGTGGTGGGCAGAAAGGTAGGCCGCCACTTTCAAATCCGCGACAAGCTGTTCGACTATCAGGGCCGCTATCGTAAAGCCGCCGAGGCGGCCGAGATGCCGCGTTGATGGAGCGCTGTTACACTGCCGTTTTCAACTGACAAGGACTCGACCCGCGTGAGCGAGACGCCCAGCGCCGTGCCGGATCAAGACGCGATGCCCTCTACGGTGGAGCCCACCGTGGAGGCCCTTGGGCGCCTGTTCGATGAGCCCATTACGCAGCTGCCGGAAGATCTCTATATTCCCCCCGAGGCGCTACGGGTCTTCCTGGAAGCGTTCGAGGGGCCGCTGGATCTGCTGCTGTATCTGATTCGTCGGCAGAATCTCGACATTCTGCGTATCAACGTGGCGGTGATCACCCATCAGTACATCGAGTACGTGGAGATGATGAAGGCCATGGAGATCGAGCTGGCCGGCGAGTACCTGTTGATGGCGGCCATGCTGGCCGAGATAAAATCACGCACGCTGCTGCCGCGCCCCCCCAAGGCGGAAGGCGAGGAAGAAGAGGACCCCCGGGCGGAGCTGATACGCCGATTGCAGGAGTACGAGCGTCTCAAGGAGGCCGCTGAAGCGCTGGATGCCCTGCCCAGGGTGGGCCGGGACTGGTTCAGCGTGCAGGCGGGCCTGCCACCGCTGGAAACCCGCGTGATTCATCCCGATGTCGAGCTGGACGAACTGCTGGGCGCGCTGTCGGACATTCTCAAGCGGGCCGAGCTGGCTCAGGCCCACCAGATCAGTCGAGAGGTGCTCTCGACCCGGGAGCGCATGCTGAAGATCATGGAGCGCTTGCACGAAGATGGCACCCATGGGCGCTATACCCCCTTTGAAGCGCTGTTCTCCCTGGAGGAGGGGCGGGCAGGGGTCGTCGTGACGTTCATGGCCATTCTGGAGCTGGCCAAGGAGTCGATGATCGAAATCGTCCAGAACGCGCCGCTGTCGCCGATCCATGTGCGTGCTCGGCAGGCGGCGCTGGCCGATGAGGACGAGGACCCCTTTGCGCGGGAAAGTGATGACCCTGCGGACGAAGAGTCTGCCTTCGAACCTGACGAGGAGTCACGGTGAGAGACACCACGTTGGACGATATTGTCGAAGCCGCGCTGCTGGCGGCCGGAGAACCGCTGCCCGTGGAGCGGCTGGAGACGCTGTTTCTGGCGGATGAGTGCCCGTCTCGCAAGGCGCTGCGCGACGCCCTCGCGCGGTTGGCCCGGCGCCACGAGGAGGGGGCGCTGGAACTGGTCGAAACGGCCTCGGGTTTTCAGCTGCGCATTCGCCCGCGGCTGTCGCACTGGGTGTCGCGGCTGTGGGATGAGCGCCCCCAGCGCTACTCCCGTGCCCTGCTGGAAACCCTGGCGCTGATTGCCTATCGCCAGCCGGTGACCCGGGGCGATATCGAAGAAGTGCGGGGCGTCAGCGTCAGCAGCTCGATCATTCGCACGCTGATGGAGCGGGGCTGGGTACGCATCGTCGGTCACCGCGACGTGCCGGGGCGTCCCGCCGTGTATGCCACGACGCGCAGCTTTCTGGACGACTTCGGGCTCAAGACGCTGGATGCCTTGCCGCCCATGCACACGCTGGTGGCCGCCGACGAAGCAGCATTGGCTGAGGAACCGCCCGCTGCGACGCATGTCGCACTGGACGAAGCCGTCGAAACCGTGCAGGATGCGCCACCCCAGCAAGATCAGAACACGTCGGCAGCGAGTGCCGACCCCCACGCCGAGACGGCGTTAACCCAGCCGCTGAGCTTTGCCGATCTGGAGGCACGGCTTGCGGCACGTGCCCAGCGTCGAGATGAGGACGCGGGCACGCAGACCAACGATGTGAGGTCAGACGACCATGAGTCAGAGTAACAACACCACGCCGCCCACCAGCGAAAAACTGCAGAAAGTGCTGGCCCGTGCGGGCCTTGGCTCCCGCCGTGAAATGGAAACCGCGATTGCCGATGGCCGGGTGAAGGTGAACAGCCAGGTGGCCAAGCTGGGTGACCGCGTGGAAGCCCGCGACAAGGTCAGCTTCGATGACCGCCCGGTCACGCTGCGCCCGGAAGAAGAAGTGCCGCGCCGGGTCATCATGTACAACAAGCCGGAAGGCGAGCTGTGTACCCGCAAGGACCCGGAAGGCCGTCGCACGGTCTTCGAGCGTCTGCCGCGCCTGAAAGGCGAGCGCTGGATTGCCATCGGGCGGCTGGATATCAATACCAGCGGCCTGCTGCTGTTCACCACCGACGGTGAACTGGCCAACCGCTTGATGCACCCCTCCACCCAGGTGGAGCGTGAGTACGCGGTGCGGGTCATGGGCGACGTCAAGCGAGAGCATATCGTCGCCATGGTGGATGGCGTCATGCTGGAAGACGGCCCCGCCCGTTTCACCGACGTGCAGGAGTTTGGTGGCGAAGGCATCAACACCTGGTTCCACGTGGTAATTCTGGAAGGCCGCAACCGCGAAGTACGCCGCTTGTGGGAGTCCCAGGGGCTCACCGTCAGCCGCCTGAAGCGCGTGCGCTACGGTAATATCTTCCTCGACAAGCGTGCCAAGGCAGGCGAGTGGGTCGAGCTTTCCCAGGACGAAGTCGACGATCTGGCGACCCTGGCCCACCTGGAGACCCGCAAGGTGCCCGAGCTGACGCCGGACGAGAAAAACCGCTGGAGTCGCGACAAGCACAAGCGTCGCCCGGTTCAGGCCATGCGCAAGCCCAAGCGTCGTTAAGCGATGCTCGCCGCGCGGTGTGGGGACACCGAGCACCGCGCGGTTTTTTTAGACGAAAGACAAAAAAGGCTTGCTATTGTCGGGTGTGATCCGTACTATATGCATCCGTTCGGACGGGTCGTTAGCTCAGTTGGTAGAGCAGTTGACTTTTAATCAATTGGTCGTAGGTTCGAATCCTACACGACCCACCATTCGAACAGCGGCGATGTTATCAGGTGATACACTACGGTAACGCCGTACAGAGCGGCGAAAGCCCTCAGAAAAGCAGCAGGATTTGGGTCGTTAGCTCAGTTGGTAGAGCAGTTGACTTTTAATCAATTGGTCGTAGGTTCGAATCCTACACGACCCACCAAATTCAACGCCCCTGGTAGCTTGCTGCCAGGGGCGTTCTGCTATGCGCGTTCTGCCCTAGCGATGGGCAGGGTGCATCGGCAAATCATGCCGCACTGCAGCGTGCGGTTCTGCTTGCAGCAGGCAATACTTGTCCACCACAATGGACCCGTAACGATGTGTGGATTTGGCTGTCGATCATGCTCGGCAGCGCTGGCCCGCAGTAGCAGGCCAGATCGGCAACTGGCGAGTGCGACAGACGCAGCGGCCAGTTGCCCCGAGGGCGGCGCATGCGGAGCGCATACGTCGCAACTGGTGTTTAACGGGGGGATTCCCTGTTCGTCACAGTGGTAGACACGATGACTATTCTGACTTCTCAAGTGGCGCTGGAAGCACCGCTTCCCAGCCCGTACTGCCCAACGCGCATCCCGGCGGAAGACGAAGCCCGCGTGGCTGAGATCAAACAGCTGCTCAAGGCCCACAACGCCGTTCTGGTGGCGCACTACTATACCGATGATGCCATTCAACAGCTGGCCGAAGAGACCGGTGGCTGCGTGGCAGACTCCCTCGAAATGGCCCGGTTTGGCGCTCGCCACGACGCCACTACTCTGGTGGTGGCAGGGGTACGCTTCATGGGCGAGACGGCCAAGATCCTCTCCCCGGAAAAGCGGGTGCTGATGCCCACCCTGGAGGCCACCTGCTCACTGGATATCGGCTGCCCCATCGACGAATTCAGCGCGTTCTGTGACGCCCACCCGGATCGCACGGTGGTGGTCTACGCCAACACTTCGGCGGCCGTCAAGGCGCGTGCCGACTGGGTCGTGACCTCCTCGATCGCCGTCGAGGTGATCGAACATCTGCAGGCCAAGGGGGAAAAAATTCTCTGGGCGCCCGACAAGCATCTGGGGGGCTACATCCAGAAAAAAACCGGCGCCGACATGCTGATGTGGGATGGCGCCTGCATCGTCCATGAGGAGTTCAAGGCCAGGGGGATCGAGGACCTGAAACGCCTGTACCCCGAGGCAGCCGTGCTGGTGCACCCGGAGTCGCCGGAAGCGGTCGTCAAGCTCGCCGATGTGGCTGGTTCGACCTCGCAATTGATCAAGGCAGCGCAAACGCTGCCCAACGACAAGCTGATCGTGGCCACCGACCGCGGCATCTTCTTCAAGATGCAGCAGGCCGTGCCGGGCAAGACGCTGTTCGAAGCGCCGACCGCAGGCAATGGAGCCACCTGCCGTAGCTGTGCCCACTGCCCGTGGATGGCGATGAACGCGCTGGATAACCTGGCGGGCGCGCTGCGCGAAGGCAGCGGCGAAATTTTCGTCGATGCGGCCTTGCGTCAGCAGGCGCTCAAGCCGCTGGAGCGGATGCTGAACTTCAACGCCTAGGTTCTGCCTGGCGTGAATGCACAAGGCCCGGCGCCCTTTGGCGCCGGGCCTTGGCGTATTTGGCTGAGCGGTGGCTGGGCGGCGTGGCTAAAATTTTTCCAGCGCTTCCCGGTACTCGATGAACGCTTCGCGGCGCTGCTCGATGCGCGCCAGTGCCTGCTGGTCGTTCTCCTGCTGGGCAGCGTCTCGGGCGATGCCTAGCTGGCGAATGCCGCTATCCATTCGGCCGGTGAGCTGCAAATGTTCGGCCCGGGCCAGGTGCCCCCAGCCATTGTGGCCACTGCGGCCAGCCGCTTCCGCCAGCAGGTTGAACCCCTGAGGGTTGTCCGGGTGGCGCGCCGTGACTTCTCGCAGCAGCGTGTAGGCTGCCTGAGGGTCGCGCTGCAGCTGCGCTTCTGCCAGGGTGAGCTGAGCGGGCAGGTAGTTGGGCATCAGCCGCAACAGCCGCTGGCTGCGCTGGATGGCATCGTCATAGCGCTGGGCCTGCAGGGCCACCTGGGCGGCCGAGGCGGGCAGCATGGCGTAATCCGGCAGCTCGCTGGCCAGCCGATCCAGAGTCTGGAGCGCCTGATCGGTCTGGCCATTCTGCGCATCGATCAGGGCTGAAACATAGCGCAGGGCGGGCTCCTCGGCGCTCTCCTGTTCGAGACGGGCCGCCGCTTGTTGAGGGCTGTTACGATGGATGCTGAGCAGTGCTCGGGCGCGCATCATGTCGTACAAGGTATCGCTGGTGTATCGATTGGCGACGCTGAGCTGTGCCGCCCGGGCCTGGGCATCGCTCAAGCGGCTGTCGGAGACCGGATGGGTCAACAGAAATTCCGGGGGCGTGCCGCCCTGCAGGCGCGCCATGCGCTGCATGGCGCCGAACATGCGCACCATGGCTTCGGGGTCGTAACCGGCGGCGGCCATGGCTTGCAGGCCCACACGGTCGGCTTCCTGCTCGAAGCGCCGCGAGTAGCTGAGCTGGTCCTGAATCAGCGCCGCCTGGGAGCCCATGGCGGTGGCGATACCGGCATCGCCACCGCCGCTGGCGGCAATCAGCATGCCCGCCAGCATGGCGGCCATGGCGGGCAGTTGCGTCTGCTCCGCCCGAGCGCTGCCACGCGCAAAGTGGCGCTGGGAGAGGTGCCCCAGCTCGTGGGCAATGACCGAAATGAACGCGCCTTCATCCTCGGCAAAGGCAAACAGCCCCGAGTTGATGCCCACCACGCCACCGGGCACGGCAAAAGCGTTGAGCGAGCGGTTATCGACCATTACCGTGGTCGTCTGCAGATTGCCCAGCTGGCTATGGGGCGCCAGCCTGGCCACCAGGCTCTCCAGGTAGTCGTTGACGATGGGGTCCTGCCACTGAGGGGCATGGGCCCTGAACTGGCGCAGCCAGGCACGGCCCAGGCGATACTCCTCGTTGCTCACCGAAGTGGAGGCGCCCCCCAGGGTGGGCAGCTGATAGCTGTCACTGCTCTGAGCAGGCGCGCTGAGGCCCACAGTGCCCAACAGCAGGGCCAGTGCGCAGGCCAGGCGTGGCGTAACAGTCTTAAGGTGCGCCATGGCATCCCTCGTGATGGTTCTCGATTCGCACGATCATTGCGGTGATGGATGTTGCAAACACAGGCTGTGACATTGATTCAGGCAAGGAAGTGCCGTTAAATCGAGACAGGCTGGTCATCGTCCGAACAGTGTATGCAACAATACCGTGGTTATGTAGCGGTGAACGGTGGTCGTTATGAATCGCTGTATGGATAGCTGTGTCATGGGTCGTTTCGTTATAGGTAAAAGCGCTTTCACAAGGGAGAGGGTATGTCTGAGCAAATAGCATCCGCGCTGGCCGAGGGGGTAGAGCCCGATGCGGTACTGGACGCTACCGGGCTGCACTGCCCGTTGCCGCTGTTGAAGGCCAAGCAGGCGCTAGCCGGGTTGTCGGCAGGCCAGTTGCTGGAGATACGTGCCACCGATGCGGGTTCCTGGCGCGATGTCGCTTCCTTCGCCGAGCTGAGTGATCATCGGCTGGAAGCCAGAGTTCAGCAGGGCGAGATCTACGTGTTCTGGCTGCGTAAAGCCGGGGCGGCTCGCTCATGACCATGCGCGCCATTCTCAGAAGCTGGATCGAACGCTATTTCTCCGATGAAGAGGCACTGGTTCTGCTGGTGGTGCTGATCGCAGGGTTGGCGGCCATCATCATGTTTGGACGCATGCTGGCGCCGTTCTTCACCTCATTGGTGCTGGCGTTTTTGCTGCAGGGGCTGGTCAACGGGCTGACTCGGCGAGGTGTGCCTCACCTGTTGGCGGTCATCATCGTGTTCGTGGCCTTCGTCAGCGTGTTGCTGACCATGGCGTTCATCCTGATGCCGTTGATATGGAACCAGCTGGTGGGGCTGGTGCAGGAGACGCCGCGCATGTTTGCCACGGCGCAGATATGGCTGGATGAGCTGCAGGCGCGCTTCCCCAACCTGATCACGCCTGATCAGATGCAGAGCTGGATCGGGGTGGCCGGACGCGAGATCAGCCAGGTAGGGCAGCGCGCCTTGACGCTGTCGCTGTCGTCGCTGGGTAACGTGATGTCGCTGATCATTTATCTGGTGCTGGTGCCCATTCTGGTGTTTTTCATGCTCAAGGATCGCGAGGCGCTGGTGGGGTTTGCGCTCTCGCTGCTGCCGCAAAAGCGCTCGCTGTTGACGCGTATCTGGCAGGAGATGGATCGCCAGATCGCCAACTACATCCGTGGCAAGGCCATCGAAATCGTCATTGTCGGTACGGTCTCGTACCTGACCTTTGCCTTGTTTGGGCTGCCTTATACGGCGCTGTTGGCCGTGCTGGTGGGCTTTTCCGTGCTGGTGCCTTACATCGGTGCTGCGGTGGCCACCATTCCCGTGGCGGCGGTGGCGGTCTTCCACTTCGGCGTGAGCGAGCAGTTTGCCTACGTGCTGCTGGCCTACGGCATCATCCAGGCCCTGGATGGCAACGTGCTGGCGCCGGTGCTGTTTTCCGAGACCAATAACATCCACCCGGTCTCGATCATCGTGGCCGTGCTGTTCTTTGGCGGCATCTGGGGGTTTTGGGGGGTCTTTTTCGCCATTCCGTTGGCGACTCTGCTCAAGGCGCTGGTCTTTGCCTGGCCCAGAGGGCTGGAGGAGCATCAGGAGTTGCGTGAGCAGATAGAGCTGAAGGCCGATTGACGAGGGCTTGCCAAGTGGCACCGGATGCTGTCCCGGTGCCATGGCTCAACGAGCCTTCAGGGCCGGTTATTCGGCATGCAGTGCCTGAGCGGCTGCCAGCACCTCTTCCGCATGACCGGGCACCTTGACGCCACGCCACGCTTTGGCCAGCTTGCCGTCCTTGTCGATGAGAAACGTGCTGCGCTCGACGCCCAGGTGCTCCTTGCCGTACATCTTCTTCAGCTTGATGACGTCAAACAGCTGACAGACCGCTTCGTCCTTGTCCGAGATCAGCGCAAAATTGAAGTCCTGCTTGGCCTTGAAGTTCTCCTGGGCGCGCAGGCCGTCTCGAGAAATGCCGATGACCACGGTGTTGGCGGCATCGAAGGCCGCCTTGCGGTCACGAAAGTCGCCGCCTTCGGTGGTACAGCCCGGGGTGCTGGCCTTGGGGTAGAAGAAAATCACCACCTGCTGGCCGCGCAGTTCGGACAGCGTGATGGTGGTGTCGCCAGTGGCGCTGGCCGAAAAGTCGGGAACGGGTTGACCGAGTTCGAGTGACATACAAGCTCCTCACAGATAGGGGTTCGCCAAGATTACACGCATGCGCCGCCGTGCTGTCAAAGCGAATCGTTCTGGTTTGGCCCGGCTCAGTGGTAAACTCTGCGTGCTTTACGCTGTACAGGCTCGAATCGCCTGAGTACCATTTGCTGTTTACAGGCGGGGTCATCGTGTTCCTTCGAGGTATCCGCGCCGCGTCTTTTGCTCGATCATGGGCCATGCCACCCCGCCTGGCCGGGCGAGTTCCACTTTTTTGCAGGTGAGGAAAATACGGATGATCACAGGCAGCATTGTCGCCCTGGCGACGCCGATGAAGGTCAATGGCGACATCGACTGGGAGGCGCTTCGTCGCCTGGTGAACTTCCATCTCGAGAACGGTACCGATGCCATCGTGGCCGCAGGCACTACCGGTGAGCCCACCACCATGTCGTTTGCCGAGCACTTCGATGTGATCCGCAGCGTCGTGGAAGAGGTCAATGGGCGTATCCCGGTCATTGCCGGTACCGGCGCGAACGCTACCTCGGAAGCGGTCGAGCTGGCGCGCTATGCCAGCGAAGTAGGCGCCGACTACTGCCTCTCCGTGTGCCCTTACTACAACAAGCCTACTCAGGAAGGCCTGTACCAGCACTTCAAGGCGGTGGCCAAGGGCAGCAAACTGCCGGTCATCCTCTATAACGTGCCGGGACGTACCTGCTCGGATCTCTACAACGAAACCGTCATTCGCCTGGCCGAGGTGGACAATATCATCGGCCTGAAGGATGCCACCGGGAACCTTGAGCGCGCCGAAGATCTAATCTCTCGCCTGAAGGGCAGCGACTTCATGCTCTACTCCGGTGACGATGCCACGGCCTGTGATTTCATGCTGATGGGTGGCCATGGTGATATTTCGGTCACCGCCAATGTGGCGCCCAGGGCGATGCACGAGCTGTGCGCCGCCGCGGTGGCGGGGGATGCCGACAAGGCGCATCAGATCAATACGCGCCTGATGCCGCTGCATACCAACCTGGGGATCGAGTCCAACCCGATCCCCGTCAAGTGGGCGCTGAATCGCATGGGTTACATGGAGCAGGGCATCCGCCTGCCGCTGACCTGGCTGTCCGAAAAGTACCACGGTACGGTAAACGAAGCGCTGCAACTGGCGGGTTTGATCAAGGAGTAACCCTAGGCGCTGCGAACGCATTTGCTACCCGGTGACGATGTACCTTGCCGGGTAAATGACCTGATGACTGTTAAGGTGGCTTGATGAGCTCTGTGCTAGAAAAACGTGCGCTGAAATGGATTCCGCTGGCGCTGGCTGCAACCGTCACGCTGGCGGGCTGCGCGCGTGACGGGTACTACCACGACCGTAACCTGGACTACACCGAAGCCGCGCCAGCGCCGCCTCTCGTTTTGCCGGAAACGCGCAATACTCAGCGTTATCGGGATGCCATGCCGGTTCCTCAAGCGGGCCTGCAAGGGTCGCGTGTCGATGAAGTCGCGCGTATCGGTCCGCCACCTTCTCTGGCGCTAGGCAGCGGGCTGGAGCCGGAGTACGTCGAGCGGCGTCAGGCGGGTGACCAGGTCTGGCTGGTGGTAGCCGCAGACCCCGGCGCGGTATGGCCTCAGTTGGAGGGGTTCGTGCGCAGTCGCCAACTGGGTGTTCAGGAGAGCAGTGCGACCCAGGGCGTCATCGTGACGCCTCAAGCCACGTTACGCTTGCAGAGCGCCCTGCGTGCCGGCAGTAGCGAAGTGCGCTGCGAGCAGGGTGGACAGAGCGTCGAGAGCTGTGTGGCGGCGCTGGAGCAGTACCTCGGTGCGCGTAGCGCAACGGCCAGCGCATCCTCCTGGACTGCGCAACGCCTTGCCAGTGAGCAAACGTTGCAAATGCGTCAGCAGGGCGATGAGTGGGAAGTTCTGATTCCGCAGCCCATCGAACGCGTGTGGGCTGAAATGAACCACTACCTGGCACTGGATTTCACCCAGGAAGGCCAGCGTGATCTGCTGGAAGCCTCGGCTGACGACTACGAGTTCCTGGTCGAATACATGACCCAGACCGAGCGTGGACGTAACCCGCTGCAGATCGTGTTCAGCCAGGACGTGCGCCGCATGTCCCAGAATATTCGCCTCGTGCTCCAGCCGGAGGGCAACCAGACCGTGCTGCGTGCCGTCAATGCCAGCGAGCGTGGATTCAGTGCAGATGACCAGCGCGAGTTGCTCGAGCGTGTCTCCGGCTACTTACGTTAACTCTTAGACCTTGATTTTAGACGGAGCCCCCATGGAAAAGCGCCAGGAACTCTATGCCGGTAAGGCAAAATCCGTATACACCACCGACGACCCTGACTTGCTGGTACTGCATTTTCGTGACGATACCAGTGCCTTCGATGGCAAGAAGAAAGAGGCGCTCGCCCGTAAAGGCATGGTGAACAACATCTTCAATGCCTACATCATGCAGCGTCTGGAAGAGGGCGGCATCCCCACCCACTTCGAGCAGCAGATTTCCGACACCGAAAGTCTGGTCAAGAAGATGGAGATGATTCCCGTCGAGTGTGTCGTGCGTAACATTGCCGCGGGTGGGCTGGTGAAGCGTCTGGGCGTGGAAGAGGGCATTGCGCTCAATCCGCCCACCTTCGAACTGTTTCTGAAGAACGACGAGAAGGGCGACCCGATGATCAACGAGTCGCTGGCCGAAACCTTTGGCTGGGCCACGCCGGAACAGCTGAGCAAGATGAAGGCGCTCACCTTCAAGGTGAACCACATCCTCAAGCAGCTGTTCGCCGAAGGCGATATGCTGCTGGTGGACTACAAGCTGGAGTTCGGTCTCTTCAAGGGCGAAGTCGTGCTGGGTGACGAGTTCTCCCCGGACGGCTGCCGCCTGTGGGATGCCAATACCCGTGAGAAGCTCGATAAGGATCGCTTCCGTCAAGGGTTGGGCGGGGTCATCGAAGCCTATGAAGAAGTCGGCCGTCGCCTGGGTATCACCTTCCCCGCCTGATCCGTCAGGCTTGCCATGGGGCCGCTCGCTGGCGCCATGGTCACTTGCGGTCTTCGGGCTCTATCGCCACCACCTCCAGGGTGGTGGCGTCGTTTTCGGCGGCGGTCAGCGCCCGAAAGCGCACATCGACATTGCGCAGGCGCACCCCGTAAAGACGTTCGGCCTGTCCGCCCCGCTGATAAGCGGGGCGGGGGTCCTGGCCCAGCACCTGCTCGATCAGCGCCCGCAGCGACGCGCCATCCTGGCGTAGAGATAGCACGCCGTGAGCCTCTGGCGAGAACACCACGGCCACCGTCTCCGGCGGTTGAGGGGCAAACCCCGCCTGGGCGCTGGGAATGGCCTCTGCCCAGGGCAGGTATGGCTTGATGTCCACCACGGGGGTGCCGCTGACCAGGTCGCAGCCCGCCAGGTGAAGCGTCACGCCGGGCCCGGTCTCGATACCGGAGAGCGCGACCAGCGACAGCCCCAGCCGGTTAGGGCGATGGGTGCTGCGGCTGGCGAAGACGCCCACTTTGCGGTTTCCCCCCAGCCGAGGCGGGCGTACCAGGGGCGACCAGCGTTCGGGGCTTTGGTGAAAGATGAACGATAGCCACAGGTGGCTGAAGTCTTCCAACCCGCGTACGGTCAGTGGGTCGTCGAAAGGGTGGGCCAGTACCAGGCGCGCATGGGCGGCCGGGGCCAAGCCAGGCTGGCGAGGCACGCCAAACTTGTCCGGGTAGTCGCTGATGATATGGCCAATGGGCGTGATCGAAAACGGCCCGTGGCCCCGAGAATCGTGCATGGCACTCCCTTTTGCGTGTCAGCGCGCTTGTGCATGGTGGCATGGCGACGCACGCTCGATGAATTCAAGCTCGGCTGGCACGGGTTGCCCGCCAGGGCGATGAGTATAGACTAGCCAACGGAACCGACACAGCGCTGCGCTTGACGGCCAGCGGTCACCCCATTGAGGCAACGTATGTCCAACATCGACCCTTCTTCACCGGCATCCACGCCAACGGCCCGCGTCACGTATCGCGCGGCGCTGGCCAAGGACGCCGCCGACCAGGCCGAAGTGTTCTATCATGCCGTCATGCAAGGCGCGGCCAACCATTATGGGCTGGCCGAGCGGCGCGCCTGGGCCCATGCGCTGCCCCGTGAAGGCACCGCCTGGGCGGCGCGTCAGGCGCTCTACACGACGCTGGTGGCCGCCTGCGATGGCCGCTGCGTTGGCTTTCTCGAGCTGGACGTAAGCGGTGGGCGCATTGAAACGCTTTACGTCTGGCCGTCGCTGGCGGGGCGTGGCATCGGCACCACGCTGTTGATCCATGCCGAGCGCATTCTGCTGGAGCATGGCGTGGCGCAGGTGGAAATCGAGGCCAGCCGGATGCTGCTCGAACGACTGCAGCGCCGTGGCTACGATAACCTCGGCGAGCAGTGGGTCGAGCGCAGTGGTGAGATGCTCCAGCGCTACCGGCTGGTCAAGCAGCTCAGCGCGGTGGAAACCTGACGATCAAACGTTGAAGGTTTGAGTGATGCGCATCGACAGATCGACGGAGGCCACATCCTTGGTGAGGGCGCCGCTGGAAATGCAGTCCACGCCGGTGTCCGCAATGGCTTTCAGCGTCGAGTCATCGACGTTGCCGGAGGCTTCCAGGGTGGCGCGACCCCCATTGATCTCTACCGCTACGTGCAGGTCTTCGATGTCGAAGTTGTCCAGCATGACGATATCGGCGCCCGCCGCCAGCGCCTGGTCCAGCTCTTCGAAGGTTTCGACTTCCACTTCCACCGGTACGTCGCTGGCCAGCTTGCGGGCCTGCGCCACGGCAGCCTGAATGCCACCACAGGCCGCGATGTGATTCTCCTTGATCAAGAAGGCATCCCACAGGCCCAGGCGGTGATTATGGCCACCGCCGCAGGTGACCGCGTACTTTTGTGCCAAGCGTAGCCCCGGCAGCGTTTTGCGGGTGTCCAGCAGGCGTACGCCGGTGCCTTCGATCAGGTCTACATAGCGGCGAGTGGCGGTGGCCGTGGCAGACAGCGTCTGCAGAATGTTCAGCGCGGCGCGCTCGCCGGTCAGCAGGCTGCGGGCGGGGCCTTCGAGCTCCAGAAAACACTGCTGGGCCTCCAGCATGTCGCCATCGCTGGCCTGCCAGCGCAGCGTGACGCGCTCGTCCAGACAGCGGAAAATTTCCTCGACCCAGGCAACGCCACAGAGGACCGCCGGTTCGCGGGTGATCACCTTGGCGGTGGCCCACTGGTTCTCAGGGATCAGCTGTGCGGTGATGTCCCCGGTGCCCAGGTCTTCCGCCAGCCAGCGGGGAACGCAGGTGCGAATCTCTTCATCAAGCGCGGTTTGATAATGCATAGCAGTGGGTTCTCGAAGCGTGATCTTGGGTGAAAGGCATTATAGTGAAACACAACGCGAACGTAGAGGAGCAAGTCAGCCGAATGAACCAGCTCGCATCCCAGGGCCAATGGGCCAAGGCTCGGCAGGTCGTGTCACCCAACCAGGATGCGCGGCCCGAGCAGGAAGTGTCGCTGCTGTTGCTTCACGCGATCAGCCTGCCCCCCGGGCAATTCTCGGGTCACGCCATCGAGGCGCTGTTCACCAATCGGCTGGTGCCCGACGAGCACCCCTTCTTCGCTACGATTGCGCACCTGCGGGTGTCGGCGCACCTGCTGATTCGCCGCGATGGCGAGTGCGTTCAGTTCGTCGACGTCGACCAGCGCGCCTGGCACGCCGGGCAATCGCGCTGGTGGGACCCGGCTGAACAGGCGTGGCGGACACGCTTGAACGACTTCTCCGTAGGAATCGAGCTGGAGGGCGATGACCAGACGCCGTTCAGCGAGGCGCAGTATGTGGCGCTTGCCGAGGCCACGCACTGGCTGATGGCGCGTTACCCGGCGCTGACCGCTGAGCGGATCACCAGTCATGCTCATGTGGCCCCCTTGCGCAAGACCGACCCGGGGCCCGCCTTCGACTGGGCCTATTTCCGCCAGCGCTTGATGGCGCCCACCCAATAGACGGTTAAACGGGGCAAATAAGTGGTTCTTTTAGCAACAAATGAAACGGTAGTTTGGTTACAGGAAGGTATCCTAAGTCGTAGCGACCAAGGTCCTATAAAGCGCTTATGTTGCAGTGCAATAGTTTGTTTTCGATGGCTTTTTGCGGCGTGCCGCAATTGGCAGCGTGACGACTTTGCGGTATCTTCGCATATACAAAAGGCTAATTTTTACCAAAAAACTGTAGCTTAACTACATTCATGAAAGCGTAGCTCATTGAATGTAGGGTGAAAATCCCCTGCTCGATGCATCGCGTCGGCTATTCACAGGCCTGTGGTGGCCACACACCGCAGCCGCCCCAGGCCCGAAGGGTTGGCGGGGCTCATTGTCATTTATCGTCATTCGGAGAGACCTCTATGAGTCTGGAGACAAGAGAAGATCTCGATCCGGTCGAAACCACGGAGTGGCTGGAATCCCTGGAATCGGTGCTGGATCGTGAGGGCGAAGATCGCGCCCGCTACCTGATGACCCGCTTGGCGGATCGCCTGCGCCGGGACGGGATGAAGGTGCCCTTCTCGGTGACAACCCCCCACCGCAACACGATACCGGTTCATCGCGAAGCCCCGATGCCTGGCGATCTGTTCATGGAGCGTCGTATTCGCTCCCTGATCCGTTACAACGCCATTGCTCAGGTCATTCGTAACAACCGTGCCAATCCTGGGCTGGGTGGTCACATTGCAAGTTTCATGTCGTCGGCCACGCTGTACGATGTGGGCTTCAACCACTTCTTCCGCGCCCCCAAGGGGGACTTCGAAGGCGACCTGATCTATATCCAGGGCCACGTGGCACCGGGTATCTACGCGCGTTCCTACCTGGAAGGTCGTCTGACCGAAGAGCAGATGGACAAGTTCCGCCGTGAAGTGGATGGTGACGGCCTGTCGTCATACCCCCACCCCTGGCTGATGCCTGACTACTGGCAGTTCCCCACGGTGTCCATGGGCCTTGGCCCGATTCAGGCCATCTATCAGGCTCACGTGATGAAGTACCTGCATCACCGTGAACTGAAAGACATGAAGGACCGCAAGATCTGGTGCTTCATGGGCGACGGCGAGTGCGACGAGCCGGAATCGCTGGGTGCCATCTCGCTGGCTGGCCGCGAAAATCTGGACAACCTGATCTTCGTCATCAACTGCAACCTGCAGCGTCTGGACGGCCCGGTACGCGGCAACTCCCGCGTCATGGACGAGTTCGAAGGCGTCTTCCGCGGTGCCGGCTGGAACGTCATCAAGGTGGTGTGGGGTCGTCACTGGGATCCGCTGTTCGAGAAGGACAAGAAAGGCATCCTTCAGAAGCGCATGGACGAAGCGGTCGACGGCGAGTACCAGAACTACAAGGCCAACGGTGGCTCCTATACCCGCGAGCATTTCTTCGGCAAGTACCCGGAAACCGAAGCGATGGTCAAGGATCTCTCCGACGAGGATATCTGGAAGCTCAACCGTGGCGGTCACGACCCGTTCAAGGTCTATGCGGCCTATCACGAAGCCGTCAACACCACCAACGGCAAGCCCACGGTGATCCTGGCGCATACCGTCAAGGGTTACGGTATGGGGAGCGGCGATGGCGAAGCGGCCAACGAAGCGCACCAGGTCAAGAGCATGGAATACGAAGCGCTGAAGAAATTCCGCGACCGCTTCGGCATTCCGCTGACCGACGAACAGCTCAAGGAAGTCCCGTACTACAAGCCGGAAGAAGACTCTCCCGAGCTCAAGTACATGCACCTGCAGCGCGAGCGTCTGAACGGCTACCTGCCGAGCCGCCGCAGCGATTTCGAAGCGCTGGAAATCCCCAGCCTGGAAGACAAGACGTTTGCTTCCCAGATGGGCGGTTCCAAAGGCCGCGAAATCTCTACCACCATGGCCTTCGTGCGTATCCTCAACGGCCTGGTGAAGGACAAGCAGCTGGGCAAGCAGGTCGTACCGATCATCCCCGACGAAGCGCGTACCTTCGGTATGGAAGGCATGTTCCGTCAGCTGGGTATTTACACCTCGGAAGGTCAGAAGTACGAGCCGGTCGATAAAGGCCAGATCATGTACTACCGCGAGGACCAGAAAGGTCAGGTTCTCGAAGAGGGTATTTCCGAAGCTGGCGCCATGTCCGCGTGGATTGCGGCCGCCACTTCCTACAGCAACAACAACGTCACGCTGCTGCCGTTCTACATCTACTACTCGATGTTCGGCTTCCAGCGTATCGGTGATCTGGCCTGGGCCGCAGGCGACCTGCAGGCACGCGGCTTCATGGTCGGCGGTACCGCCGGGCGCACCACGCTGAACGGCGAAGGTCTGCAGCACCAGGATGGCCACAGCCTGATCCAGGCGTCTACCATCCCCAACTGCCGCAGCTACGACCCGACCTATGCTCACGAAGTTTCGGTCATCGTGCAGGATGGTCTGAAGCGCATGTTCACGGACAAAGAGAACTGCTTCTACTACCTCACCGTCATGAACGAGAACTACGAGCACCCCGAGCTCGAGAACGTCCCCGCCGACGATATCGTCAAGGGCATGTATCTGCTCAAGGAGACTCAGGGTGACAAAGGCCGCGTTCAGCTGCTGGGGTCGGGCACCATCCTGCGTGAAGTCGAAGCCGCTGCCGAGCTGCTGGCCAACGACTGGGGCATCGGGGCCGATATCTGGAGCGTCACCAGCTTCAACGAGCTGCGCCGCGAAGCGCTGCTGCTGGAGCGCGAAGCCTTCCTGAACCCGGACGCCGAGGCCAGCAAGCCTCACGTGACCCAGTGCCTGGAAGGTCGTGATGGCCCGGTGATTGCCTCTACCGACTACATGAAGCTGTATGCGGACCAGGTACGCGCCTGGGTACCCAACGACTACACCGTGTTGGGCACCGATGGCTTTGGCCGTTCCGATACCCGCGAGAAGCTGCGCTACTTCTTCGAAGTGGATCGCTACTTCGTGACCGTTGCGGCGCTGCGCGCGCTGGCCGATCGCGGTGAGATTGATCGCAAGCACGTTGGCGAAGCGCTGAAGAAGTACGGCATCGATGCCAACAAGCCGAACCCGCTGACCAGCTAAACCGCTGCCCGGCGGGCCACTGCCCGCCGGCTCGATCCGATTTGGAAGGAGCGCGACCTTGAGTAGCGAAATCATCAAAGTTCCCGATATCGGTGGCGATACCGATGTCGAAATCATCGAGATTGCGGTGTCAGAAGGCGACGTCATTGAAGCGGAAGACACCCTGATCACTCTGGAATCCGACAAAGCCAGCATGGATGTACCGGCCCCGAAAGGCGGCAAGGTGGTCAAAGTGTTGGTGAAAGAGGGCGACAAGGTCTCCGAAGGCGACGACATCGTCGAGCTGGAAGTGGAAGGTAGCGGCGATGCCGAACCGGAAGCAAAAGCTGACAGCGCCGCCGAGGAAGCCCCCGCGCCCAAGCAGGAAGAGGCCCCTGCACCGGCAGCGAAAAAAGCCAGCGGTGGCAAGCAGACCGTTGACATCAAGGTGCCTGACCTGGGTGGTTCCGACAACGTCGAGATCATCGAAGTGGCCGTTGGCGAAGGCGACGACGTCAACGCCGAAGACACGCTGATCACGCTGGAGTCCGACAAGGCTTCCATGGACGTGCCCAGCCCGCATAGCGGGAAAATCGTCTCCTTGACCGTCAAGGAAGGCGATACCGTGTCGGAAGGCGATGTCATCGGCAAGATGGAAATCGCCGGTGGCGATGACGCTGCCGACGAAGAGCCTGCCAAGGCCGAACAGCCTGCCCCTGCCAGCGAGCCCGCCGAAGAAGAAGCGGCTGAAGAAGAGAGTGGCAGCGGTGAGCCCGAGCGCAAGGAGATCCGCGTGCCGGATCTTTCCGGCTCTGCAGACGTGCCCATCATCGAGATTGGCGTGTCGGTAGGCGACGAAGTCGACGTCGAAGACCCGCTGATCACCCTGGAGTCCGACAAGGCTTCCATGGATGTGCCCAGCCCTTACAAGGGCAAACTCGTCGAGCTGACCGTCAAGGAGGGCGATACCGTCTCCGAAGGCGACGTGATTGGCTACATGGAAGTGGCGGGCGCCAGGAAGGCCGCGCCGAAGAAAGCGGCGCCTGAAAAGGCAGCGCAAAGCAGTGCCAGCCCGGCCAGCGCCAAGCCTGCGGCCAGTGGCGGCACGCCGAGCCCAGAAGCGCAAATGGCAGCACACAAGCCCCGTGACGGCAAGCTGGTACATGCTGGCCCGGCGGTACGCATGCTGGCCCGCGAACTGGGTGTCGACCTGGGGCTGGTGAAGCCCAGCGGCCCGAAAGAGCGCGTGCTCAAGGAAGACGTGCAGGCCTACGTCAAGCAGGTGTTGGCCAACCAGGGCAGCGCCCAGGCCGCCGCACCGGCAGCGTCAGGTGGCGCGGGTATTCCTGCCGTGCCGGAAGTCGACTTCAGCCAGTTCGGTGAAGTGGAAGAGAAGCCGATGGGCCGCCTGCTCAAGATGGGTGCGACCAATCTGCATCGCAGCTGGCTCAACGTGCCTCACGTCACCCAGTTCGACGAAGCCGATATCACCGAGCTGGAAGACTTCCGCAAGGCGATGAAGGCCGAGGCCGAAGCCCAGGGGGCGAAGCTCACGCCGCTGCCGTTTTTGGTCAAGGCGTGTGCCTTTGCACTGCGCAAGTACCCGCAGTTCAACGTCAGCCTGAAAGGCGACGGCGATACGCTGGTCTGGAAGAAGTACGTGCATATCGGTATCGCGGTGGATACGCCGGATGGCCTGATGGTGCCCGTACTGCGCGATGCCGACAAGAAGTCCTTGATCGAGATCGCCAAGGAAATGGCAGAGCTGGGCAAGAAAGCACAGACCAAGAAGCTCAAGCGCGACGAGATGACCGGTGGCTGCTTCACTATTTCGAGCCTGGGCTCGATCGGTGGCACGGCCTTCACGCCTATCGTCAATGCGCCTGAAGTGGCGATCCTGGGCGTGTCGAAAGCGCAAATGAAGCCGGTGTGGGATGGCAATGCCTTCCAGCCGCGCTTGATGATGCCGCTGTCGCTCTCCTATGACCACCGGGCGATCAACGGTGCCGATGCGGCACGCTTTACTGCCTTCCTGGCAGACGTGCTCACCGATATCCGCCGTCTGTTGCTGTAATCAGACCACGAGCAAGCCACAAGCGGCGCCCCTATGGGCGCCGCTTGTGTTTCTGTGGCGTCAGCAGAAAACCAGCGTGACCAAAGTACTAGCCATCGCCACTTTGCTGTTTTCGCTTGAAAAAACGCAAAATAATCGGCCTTTCAGGCTTTTGGGGAGTTGTGTCGCCTGAACGGCACGGTTATTGTCGATTCATTGATTTATTCGATCACCACCAATCAAGTACGAACATTCAAGGAGCAGTGCCATGCGTTTAATCCTGTTGGGTGCCCCCGGCGCGGGGAAGGGGACTCAAGCTCAGTTTATTTGTGAGCAGTTCAAGATTCCCCAAATTTCCACCGGGGATATGCTGCGCACCGCCATCAAGGACGGCACTGAGCTGGGACTCAAGGTCAAGGAAATCATGAACAGTGGTGGGCTGGTGTCCGACGAGATCATCATCGACCTGGTCAAGGAGCGCATCAGCCAGCCGGACTGCGCCAACGGTTTCCTGTTTGACGGATTCCCCCGCACCATTCCTCAGGCCGATGCCATGAAAGAAGGCGGCGTGAAGCTCGATCACGTGCTGGAAATCGCCGTGCCGGACGAAGAGATCGTCAGCCGCCTGGCCGGACGTCGCGTTCACCCCGCCTCGGGCCGTGTCTACCACATAGAACACAATCCGCCCAAAGAGCCTGGCAAGGACGATGTCACCGGAGAAGCCCTGATCCAGCGGGAAGACGATCAGGAGTCTACCGTGCGCAACCGCCTGTCGGTGTACCACGACCAAACGGCTCCGCTGGTGGACTACTACCAGCAGTGGGCCAAAGAGGACCCGTCTGCTGCACCTCAATACCACCGCGTGGAAGGGGTGGGCAGCGTGGCCGATATCACCCGCCAGGTGAAAGAAGCGCTGAGCTGAGCCTGGTAAAGATTGTCGACTGACGATGGCCCGCAGGTTCCCTGCGGGCCATCGTCGTCAAGGCCGCCAGACGGTATACTGGCGGCCTATTTTTTTCGGAGTGCCACACGGTTATGTCGTCGCGATATCTTCTGGCATTGGATGCCTCCTCCAGTGCCTGCTCTGCCGCGCTGCTGCGTCAGGAGAGTGATCAGTCCGAGTGCCTGGCGCGTTACGAAATGGCGCCGCGCGCCCATACCAAACGCTTGATGCCGATGGTCGACGAGCTGCTGGCTACCGCCGCCATTGTGCCCGGGCAGCTGGACGCCGTCGCGTTTGGCCGTGGGCCGGGCTCCTTTACCGGCCTGCGCATTGCCGCCGGAGCGGCCCAGGGGTTGGCCTTCGGCCTGGAGCGCCCGCTGCTGGGTATCTCGACGTTGGAGTCCCTGGCCCTGCAGGTGCATCGCCGCTATCACTTTCGCCATGTGGTGACCGCGCTGGATGCCCGAATGGGTGAAATTTACGTGGCCAGCTGGCACTGCCTGAATGACGTGGTCAGCCCGCAAAGCGATGAGCGAGTACTGGCCCCAGGCGCTTTTAGGCTGCCATCCGATGAAACCGACTGGGTCGGGGTCGGCTCGGGCTTTGCGCTTTGGGACGCTTTCGATGTGGCAGTGCATGTGGGCATGACCCAGCACCTCAGCGACGACCTGGAGCCGCGCGCCGAAGAGATGGCCTGGCTGGCCGCGCGGGACCTGGACGCAGGGTTGGGTGTCGCCGCCCATGAAGCGCAGCCCGTCTACCTGCGTAACGACGTGGCCTGGAAAAAGCCGGCATGAGCTCGGCGCGCCCACCGATAGCGCTGCCCGCGGGGCTGACGCTGGAAGAGCGCGATGGCCGATTGGCGCTGGTCGGTGACGAGCGCCAGTACGGCAAGCCCTTGAGCGTCGATTTCGTGTCCGGCAAGGCGGCCCATCGGCGTCAGTTTGGCGGTGGGCGCGGCCAGCTGGTGGCCAAGGCGTGCGGGCTTTCCAAAGGCGTGACGCCAAGCATCGTGGATGCCACGGCAGGGCTCGGGCGTGACGCGTTCGTGTTGGCCAGCCTGGGTGCCGAGGTGCTGATGGTCGAGCGCGTGCAGGCCATTGCCGCGCTGCTGGAGGATGGCCTGGCCCGGGCGGCCAGGGACGCCGAGACGGCGCCCATCACCGCGCGCATGCAGCTGCGTCATGGCGATGCCTGTGAGGCGCTGGCGGCGCTGGTGGCCAGCGCCGCGTTCACCCCGCAGGTCGTGCATCTGGACCCCATGTTTCCCCATCGCGAGAAATCGGCGCTGGTGAAGAAGGAAATGCGCTTGTTTCGTGAACTGGCCGGAACGGACGATGACGCCCCGCGCTTGCTGGAAGCGGCGCTGGCGGTGGCCACTCACCGGGTGGTGGTCAAGCGCCCGCGCAAGGCACCGCCTATTGCAGGTCCTGCGCCACAGCATACAATCGAAGGCAAAACCAGCCGCTATGACCTGTATGTTCACCGCTCCTTGAGCCGCTAAGGCGGCCTGCAGGCAGGGCGCAAGAGAAGGAGTCTCTATGCAGTACGCGTGGCGAGAAGGTAACCGTGTGGCGCTTCTGCCGGAAGCGTCGCGCTTTCTGCCAGCCATGTTCGACGCCGTCCATCAGGCCCAGCACTATGTTTTCGTAGAGCTTTACCTGATGGAGTCGGGGGCGTTGGCCGACCAGATGATCGATGTACTGGTGGCCGCGGCCGAGCGTGGCGTGCAGGTGTATGTGCTGCTGGATGGCTATGGCGCCATGGGGCTGAAGCGCGAGGATCGTGAGCGGCTGCAGGCGGCAGGTGTGGCCTTGCAGCTGTTCAACCCGATTGGCTTCCACTCGCTGGCACGCAACCTGAGCCGTGACCATCGCAAGATCGTGGTGGTGGATGGCGAGGTAGCCTTCACGGGCGGGTTTGGCGCGGTGGATGAGTTCCTGGAGGCCTGGTACGAAATCGCCGCCCGGGTCGAAGGGCCCGTGGTGGCCGACTGGGAGGCGCTGTTTCGTCGCTTGTGGCGTTCGCGGCTGACCCGCTATGCGTCCCCGCAAGGGCCGCGTCTGGCACTGCCGGAGGCGCGGGTAGCCGAGCCGCACGAAGAGGGCGTCAGGGGCAGGGTCATCTCGGGCCGTGGCTATCGCTATCAGGCCATTCGGCACTCACTCTACGCGCGGGTCCACCAATCTCGCCAACGGCTGTGGCTATGTACGCCCTATTTCGTGCCGACCTTTTCGCTGCGTCGGCGGCTGGTGCGCGCGGCCCGGCGCGGGGTGGACGTTCGCCTGCTGCTGCCCGGTGCCAAGCATGATCACCCTGGGGTGCGTTACGCAGGCCAGCGCTTTTATCACAGCCTGCTGAAGGCGGGCGTGCGTATCTTCGAGTTCCAACCCACGTTCATTCATGCCAAGTTTGCTCTGGCAGACGACTGGGTGAGCCTGGGCTCCTGCAACTTTGACCACTGGAACCTGCACTGGAACCTGGAGGCCAATCAGGAGGTGGAAGATGCTGCCTTCGCCAACGACGTGCGCGAGCTGTTCGAGCGCAATTTTGCTGCCAGTGACGAGGTGGATGCCCAGGCCTGGGCCGCGCGGCCCTGGTGGCAGCGCGCCCGGGAGTGGGTGTATGGCGCGCTGGATGGCCTGGTGACGCGGCTCAAGTAGCGGCTACTTGCGTTTTTTGCCCTTGGCAGGGGTTTTCTTGCGGGGCTTGGGTTTGGGCGTCTCGGGGGGCACGCGGTAGTGCAGGTAGAGGTCGAGCACCAGTTCGGGTAGCTGGGCCACCAGCGCTTCCTGATTGGCCTGGTCGCTGGCCATCTCGGCCATGTCGGGTTCGTCATCAAACAGACCCGAGAGCAGCATGAAGGGCAGCAGCAGGGTGGCCGCAGCCTCTTCGTCCTCCTGGAACCAGGCGCTTTCGTCGCTGAACACGCCTTCCATGAAGCCTGCGCACCAGTCGCCGATGGGGGTCTCTTCGGCGGGCAGGCCATCCAGGGTCAGCTCGAAGGGCAGCTCTGGCAGACCGCCTTGCTCCAGCACCGCCATGGCGTTATCACGCAGCAGGCAGAGGAGGTGCGTGACCTCGTCGCGTTCGGCGTCGTCCTGGTAGTTGGGCTCGCCCTGAAAGAGCTCGGCAAGCCACGCGTCGCGGGGCTGTTCGCTGGGCGCCACGGCCAGGGCCACCAGAAAGCCATGGGCCGAGATCAGGTCCAGGGCATCTTCGCCCACGCGGTCCGAATCGAGAAAGTCGTCCAGCCTGTCCAGCTGCTCATCTTCCAGCAGCGGCTGGGGTGGCACGCTGTCGGAAGCGGTTGTGGGGGGCTCGTTGTTGCGCTCTGCCATGAAAAGCCTCATCGGGTATCTTGAATCGAACAACATCTTGACGGTTAGTTTATCACTAATGAACACCACACCACTGCCTTCCTGGCCTGCTGATGAGCTGGCTGCGTTATCGCCACCCGCGCTGGCTTCCGCCGCCCGTGAACGGGTCGCGGAAGCGCTGGCCCGCTGTCGGGAAGTGTATCCGACGCTACCGACCCCCGGCGTCTGGTTCGATCTGAAGGGCGCAGGGGCTGGGCAGGCCCACTGGGGCCGACAAGGGCTGCGCTTCAATCCCGTGCTGATGGCGGCCAACCGCATGGCCTTCTTCGACGAGGTGATCCCCCATGAAATGGCTCACTGGCTGGTCTTTCACTTGGCCAACGGCACCCGTTTGAAACCCCATGGCCGGGAGTGGCAGACCGTCATGCGTGACCTGTTTGGGCTGGAACCCCGGGTTACCCACCGTTTCGATATCGGCCAGGCGCAGTCGCGCCCCTACCGCTACCGGTGCGCCTGCCAGACCCACGCCTTTACGGCCAGACGTCATGCCTTAGTGGTAAAAGGACAGCGGTATCGCTGCCGACATTGTCATCAGACCTTGGTCTACAGTGCTTCATGAATCCCGGAAATATGTTTTAAGTATATGTTTTTTAAAGTAAAAATGTTAATACCAATGTCTAAGGGGAAGCCGTCATCGGGAGGTTTATGCTAGGTAAAGATTAGCCGGGTCGGTGCCACCAATAACAAGACCGACACAACTTCCACGAGAGTGCATTTTCACGGACAGAGGCAATTTCATGAGCGAGCATCAGAACGTCTATCCAGTGCGCGATAGCATCGCAGCCAAGGCATGGGCCGACAAAGACAAGTATGCGGCAATGTATCAGCAGTCCATGGAGGACCCTGAAGGCTTCTGGGCCGAGCAAGCCAAGCGTCTCGACTGGATCAAGACTCCCAGCAAGATCAAGAACACCTCGTTCGCCCGCGACAACGTCGATATTCGCTGGTTCGAAGATGGCGAGCTGAACGTCAGCGCCAACTGCCTGGACCGCCATCTGGCCACGCGTGGCGACCAGACGGCGATCATCTGGGAAGGCGATGATCCCAGCGAATCCAAACACATCACCTACCGTGAGCTGTACGAGCGTACCAACCAGCTGGCCAATGGCCTGAAATCGCTGGGCATTCAGAAAGGCGATACGGTCACGCTGTATATGCCGATGATTCCCGAAGCCGCCATGGCCATGCTGGCCTGCGCGCGGATCGGCGCAGTGCACTCGGTGGTCTTTGGTGGTTTCTCCCCGGACGCCGTGGCTCAGCGCGTGATTGGTGCGGACTCCAAGCTGGTGATCACCGCCGATGAGTCGGTGCGCGGTGGCAAGCATGTGCCGCTGAAAGAGAACGTCGACTCGGCGCTGACCCGTGATGGCACCGACGTGTGCAAGAACGTGCTGGTCGTCAAACGCACCGGGGGCGATATCGACTGGCAGGCAGGCCGTGACCTGTGGTTCGACGAGCTGGTCGATCAGCAGTCGACAGAGTGCCCGGCCGAACCCATGAACGCAGAAGATCCGCTGTTTATTCTGTATACCTCAGGCTCTACCGGCGCACCGAAAGGGCTGAAGCATACCACTGGCGGCTACCTGACCTATGCTGCCATGACCCATCAATATATTTTCGACTACCAGGAAGGCGAGATCTACTGGTGTACCGCCGACGTGGGCTGGGTCACCGGGCATAGCTATATCGTGTACGGGCCGCTGGCCAACGGCGCCACGACGCTGATGTTCGAAGGCGTGCCCAGCTATCCGACCCATGGCCGGATGGGCGACATCGTCGACAAGCACCAGGTCAACATCCTCTATACCGCGCCGACCGCCGTTCGTGCACTGATGGCCCATGGTGACCGCGTGATGGATTCCAGCAAGCGCGACTCGCTGCGCCTGCTGGGCTCGGTGGGTGAGCCGATCAACCCGGAAGCCTGGGAGTGGTTCTACCGGGTCATCGGCAACGAGAAGTGTCCCATCGTGGATACCTGGTGGCAGACCGAGACGGGCGGCATCATGATTGCGCCGCTGCCGGGGGCTACCGACCTCAAGCCGGGCTCGGCCACGACACCGTTCTTCGGGGTCAAGCCAGCGCTGGTGGACAACGAGGGCCAGACCCTGGAGGGGGCCAATGAAGGTAACCTGGTGATTCTCGACTCCTGGCCGGGGCAGGCGCGCTCCATCTGGGGGGATCACGAGCGCTTCGTGCAAACCTACTTCTCCACCTACGACGGCATGTACTTCACCGGTGACGGCTGCCGCCGCGACGAGGACGGCTACTACTGGATCACCGGCCGTGTGGACGACGTGCTCAACGTCTCTGGCCACCGCATGGGCACCGCCGAAATCGAGTCGTCGCTGGTCGCTCATTCCGCCGTGGCCGAGGCCGCCGTGGTGGGCTTCCCCCATGACATCAAGGGTCAGGGCATCTATATCTACGTGACCTTGAACGATGGCATGGATCCCACCGACGAACTGAAGAAAGAGCTGACCCAGTGGGTTCGTAAGGATATCGGCCCCATTGCGTCGCCGGACGTCATCCAGTGGGCACCGGGGCTGCCCAAGACCCGTTCGGGCAAGATCATGCGCCGCATCCTGCGCAAGATCGCGGCCAACGAGTGTGATGGGCTGGGCGATACCAGTACGCTGGCAGACCCGTCGGTGGTCGATGACCTGATCGAACATCGTGCCAACCAGTAAGGGAAGCACCCCCATGAATCGTCTTGTGGGGGCTGTTTTCAATGACCAGCGTCACGCCTGGATTTATTAAATCAGGGCAAACTGCGTTAGTCTGTCGCGGTGCCGGCCATGAGCCGGCACCGCTGTTTCTGTTTGAATGACGTTCCAATGACAAATTGTGCATGTGATGCTTGGGCATGATGAAGCCCATGGGGTACCATGCCTCAACCGTATGAGCCTAGCGTCGCGGCGGCAGGCAACCCCGCTGCTCGAGGAACCGGAGGAAAATCCATGGCAGTAGCCCATAAGTTTATCGTCGCTGACGACCATCCGCTGTTTCGCGCAGCGCTTACCCAAGCGTTGCGCCAGTTGGCCCCCCAGGCCGAGATCGTCGAAGCCGACACCATGGAAGCCACCACAGAGGTCGTCAACCGACATCCCGATGCGGATTTGATCCTTCTGGATCTGCACATGCCGGGAGCCCACGGCTTTTCGGGGTTGATTCAGCTGCGCGGGCAGATGCCCGATATTCCCGTTGCCGTGGTGTCCGGCAGCGATGAGCCTTACGTGGTGCGGCGCGCCATCGACTACGGGGCGTCCGGGTTCATCCCCAAATCCTCCTCACTGCAGCTGATTGCCGAAGCCGTGGGCGAAATTCTGCAGGGGGAAGTCTGGTTGCCTGAAGCGCTGGCCAACGTACTGGAAGAGACCAGCGAAGAGGAGTCGCGTTTTGCCGAAGCGATTGCGTCGCTGACTCCCCAGCAGTTCCGGGTATTGAACATGCTCACCGAAGGTCTGCTCAACAAGCAGATTGCCTATGAGCTGAATGTCTCGGAAGCCACGATCAAGGCGCACGTCACGGCAATTCTGCGCAAGCTGGGCGTTCACTCGCGCACCCAGGCGGTCATCGCCGCGCAAAAGCTGGAAGTGGAGCCGCCCAAAGTCGAGTCCTGATCGCGACGGTAGGCAACCAAAACGCCGCGCCTGGAGTTCTCCAGGCGCGGCGTTTTGTTAGCTGTGGCCTTGTCAGGGCCAGGGTCAGGGTCAGGGTCAGGGTTTGGCCCGACTGGCCTGCAGGGTGCGTGTCAGCAGAGCACGTAGGGCGGCGGGTTTCACAGGCTTCAGGAGCATGTGGTACCCCGCCCGCTTGATCTCCTCGGCCACGGTTTCGGTGCGGTCAGCGGTGATCACGATGCCCGGCACGGCCCCTTCGAAGCGCTCGCTGAGGGCTTCCAGAGCCATCAGGCCGGTGACTTCGTTATCCAGATGGTAATCCGCCAGGATGGCATCCGGGTCGCCATCCATGTTGCGCAGAATCGACTTGGCCCCTCCGATACTGGTGGCGGTGAAGACCTCACAGCCCCAGCCGCTCAGCATGGCGGTCATGCCCTCCAGAATCAGGGTTTCATTGTCGATACAGACGATGCGGGTGCCCACCAGCTTGTTGCCACTGCGGCGATGGCCAGCCTCTTGCTCTATCGGCGCCATCTCCTTGGCCGCCACGATGGGCACGCTCACCGAAAAGACCGTCCCGACGCCTTCCCAGGAGCGTACCTTGATGGGGTGGTCCAGCACACGACTCATGCGGTCGGCGATGGACAGGCCCAGCCCCAGCCCTTTTTCGCTCTCCTTGTGACGCGACACCTGATCGAGACGACGAAACTCCTGGAAAATCTCGGTGAGCTTGGACTCGGGAATGCCGGGGCCGCTATCCCATACCTCGATCAGCAGCCGTTCGCTCTGGCGGCGGCAGCCCAGCAGCACGCGCCCTTCCTGAGTGTAGCGAATGGCGTTGGAGAGGAAGTTCTGCACGATACGGCGCAGCATTTGCGGGTCAGAGTCGACCCACTTCTGGGTGGGGACGACGTCCAGGTCCAGGCCGCGGTCGTCGGCCATGACTTCGAACTCGGCCCGCAGCGGGCGGAAGATGTCGGCTAGCGCGAAGTGGCTGCGGCGTGGGGTCAGCGCGCCCGCATCCAGCTTGGAGATATCCAGCAGCGTACCCAGCAGCTCTTCGGCGGCCTGCAGCGAGTTGTCGATATGCCCAATGGTGCGCTGGGTATCGCTGGCGGTGACGTTTTGCATCAGCGCCGAGGTAAACAGGCGCGCAGCGTTCAGCGGCTGCAGCAGATCGTGGCTGGCAGCGGCCAAAAAGCGCGTTTTCGAGGCGTTGGCATCCTCGGCCAGCAGCTTGGCCTGGCGCAGCGCTTGCTCCGCTTCTGCGCGCACCCGGTTCTCCTGGCGCAGAGCGGCGTTGGCCTCTGAAAGCGCCTGAGTGCGCTCTCTGACGCGCTCCTCCAGGGTTTCATTGGTCTCCTTGAGCGCAATCTCGGCCTGGCGGCGTTCGGTAATATCCTGATACAGCGCAAAAAAGCCTAAAATCGACTGGCTGTCGCCAAAGTGGGGCGTATAGGTCACCAGCATGTAGCGCATGGCGTCATTGACGCGCATGGAGACTTCGAAGCTGACACGCTCACCGGCCAGCGTTCGCTGTACCCAGGGCAGCCGCTCTTCGGCCTGCTTGACCGGCAGGACGTCTTCATAGCGACGCCCGATGACCGCGTTACGATCGATGCTGAAGGCCTGCTCGTAGGCGCGGTTGGTGAACAGGTAGCGGCTCTCCTTATCGAAGTAGGCAATCAGCGCCGGTACGTTATCGGTATAGATACGGATATTGTTTTCAGAGCGAATCAGCGCCTCTTCGATGCGCTTTTGCTGGGTAATGTCCTGATAGGTGTAGACGAAGCCGCCCCCGGGCATGGGGTTGCCCTGCACTTCCAGTACGCTGCCATCCTGGCGGTAACGCACGTAGCGGTGGGGCTGGCCTGCCCGAATGTTGTCGATCAGCAGCTGGACATGCTCCTCCGGGTCGCCGGGGCCATACTCGCCATTATGGGCGTTGTAACGGAAGATGCGGTCCATGGGGGCGCCGACCCGAATCAGGTGGTCGGGGAAGCGGAACAGCTCCAGATAGCGCTGGTTCCACACCACCAGCCGCAGGTTCTGATCGACCACGCTGATGCCCTGGTTGATGTTTTCGATGGTCGCCTGCAGCAGGGCGCGGTTGAACTCCAGCACCTGGGAGGCTTCATCGACGATGGAGATCACATCGGAAATGCCGATGCCGCGCCCTTGCAGCGCCGAGTTCACCACGATACGCGCCGACGAGGCGCC
The DNA here is from genome assembly GCF_002810305.1 of Halomonas sp. 141. Classification (NCBI taxonomy): domain Bacteria; kingdom Pseudomonadati; phylum Pseudomonadota; class Gammaproteobacteria; order Oceanospirillales; family Halomonadaceae; genus Halomonas; species Halomonas sp. 141. Next base: position 29,816 of record NZ_PINZ01000005.1, on the reverse strand, counting down.
CAGCACCGACGCCAAAAAGCGTTCGGTAAACTGGATGACGTCGATGGACGCGCGGGTGCCATCGTCCAGCGGTTTGCCCGCCCGGCGGGCGTAGTCTTCGAAAGCGCGATCCACCTGGCCTGCACCGAGGAAGCGCTCACACAGTACCTTCAAGTCGCCTACCGTGGTCGCGCCCGTCCAGGGGCGGTTTACCGAGGTCTGGCGAGTCTCGACGCTGTCGACGAACAGCGACGCCTGAATGCGCTCGACCACGCGCTGGGAGGTGATCTGCGAGACGAAGATATAGCAGAACAGATTGATGCCCAGCGAGAGCATCACCCCATGGGTGAACGGGTCGCCCAGGTTGAGGCCGAACAGGGCCGTGGGCGAGAGCCAGGAGATGCCCAGTGGCCCGCCAAACAGCCATGCCTGGGGCAGCACGCCGGCGTTGATCATGGCCGGCATCAGCAGGCTATAGGCCCAGATGGCAAAGCCGGCATTCATGCCGATGACGACGCCCAGCCGGTTGCCGCGCTTCCAGTACAGCCCGCCGATCAAGGCAGGCGCAAATTGCCCAGCCGCGGCAAACGAGAGCATGCCGATGGAGGCCAGCGAGGTGAACTCGCCAATCAGCTGATAGAAACCGTAGGCCATGGCCAGCACGGCGATGATGGTCAGGCGGCGGGCGCGCAGCACCAGTCGTCCGTAGTCTCGGGCCTTGGTGTCGAACCAGCGCAGCCGGAACAAGGCCGGAATGACGATTTCATTGGAGATCATGATGGACACCGCCACCGCCGCTACGATGACCATGCCGGTGGCTGCGGAAAAGCCGCCAATGAAGGTCAGCAGAGTCAGCCACTGCTGGCCGGAGGCCATGGAGAGCGCCAGCACGTAAGTGTCGGGCTCGACGCCGCTTTCCGAGAACAGCATCAGTCCCGCGGCGGCCAACGGCACCACGAAGAAGGCAATGGCCAGCAGGTAGAGCGGGAATAGCCAGCGCGACTTGCTGGCGTCGTCCGGGTGAATGTTTTCGACTACCGCCACGTGGAACTGACGTGGCAGGCAGAGGATGGCCAGCATGGCCAGTAGCGTTTGTGCCCAGAAGCTCTGGCCGAAATCCTGGTTAGCCAACTGGCGCTGCAGCTCCAGCTGGTTTTCCGCATGGCCCATCAACTCACCCAGTCCGCCGAACATGCCCCACGTGACGAAGGCCCCCAGCACCAGGAAGGCCAGCAGCTTGACCAGTGACTCGAAGGCGACCGCGTGAATCAGCCCCTCATGGTGCTCGGTGGCATCGGTATGGCGTGTGCCAAACAGGATGGCAAAGATCGCCATGACGATGGCCACATAAAACGCCGTATCGGCAAATAGCGGGGTGTGGGTGAGGTCCTGTGCATCGGTCAACACGCTGAAGCTGGTCGACACGGCTTTTAGCTGCAGGGCGATATAGGGCAGCGTACCGATCAGCGCCACCAGGCTGGCAAAGGCGGCCAGCGACTGCGTCTTGCCGTAACGCGACGCAATGAAGTCGGCAATGGAGGTGACGTTCTGGTGCTTGGCAACGCGAATCATCTTGGCCAGTACCGGCCAGAACAGCAGGAACGTCAGAATTGGCCCGACGAAAATGCTGGCAAACGACCAGCCTGCCGTGGCGGCCTGGCCCACCGCGCCGTAAAACGTCCAGGACGTACAGTAAATTGCCAGCGCCAGGCTGTAGATGATGGGGCGGCGGCGGCTGGCGCCATGGGTGCGCGCCCGGCGGTCGCCGTACCAGGCAATGCCGAACAGCACGGCAATATAGAGTAGTGATACGGCTACCAGCAGCCCGCCGTGAAACATGCTTCTCTCCCTGTCTTGTTATCTGCGCCCCATGCGGCGGTGCGTTCAGTGAGGCTCCATTCTAGGGGAATTGCCCTCCAGCGCCAGTGCTCAAGAAGAATGCGCTGGTTCGGCGCAGGCTTGCTCAAGCAGCGTGGAGGAGGTGCGCAACGTGCGGATGCCGGTGATGTCCGGCGAACGGGTGTCGATATCCACCGGCACCAGCTCACGGCTGCTGCAGTTCAAGAGGTAGGCCTGGGGAATTACCAGGTCCGTATGGTGACGCTCGAAGTGGTAAAGCATGAACTCGGCAAGCAGGGCGCCTTCGTGCTGGGTGCGCTGCAGGCTATCGCGGTCGAGCACGCTGAAGCGCGTGGTCATGGGAAACACGAAGGTCCACGGGCGCCATACTTCGGTGCCGGTACTGCTGTCCACGATCACCGCCGAGGCGGGCAGCTGCTGCTGCTTGTGATCGAACCAGGAGTACTCCACGTGAATCTGGTAGCTCAGCATGCCGAGCCCGGCAAAGACCGGCACGATCCATTTGGGCAGGCGCCGCCCTGACAGGTGGCGCAGTATCAGAGCAATACCCGCCGCCGCCAGAGCGGCAAAGACAGCGGCAATCAAGTGCCAGATCATAACGATGCTTCCTAAAACAGCTCGGGCTTCCCATGGGAAGCCCGATGCGTGATGGGTTCCAGGGCTAGCCCGTTGGCTAGCCAGGAACGATTATGGCTTAGTGATCGACAGCGGCACCAGCCCCTTTCGGGTAACGCACGCTTTCGACAAGCTCCTGAATCTCCTTGGGCGGCGCTGCCGTGACGCTGGAGACAGCGAAGGCGACCGCAAAGTTGATCAGTGCGCCGACGGCACCGAAGGAGAGCGGTGAAATGCCGAGGAACCAGTTGTCAGGCGTGTTCGGCAGCATGTTGGTACCGGGGATGAAGAACCAGCCCAGGTAGGTGAAGATGTACAGCAGGGTAGCCACGAGGCCCGCCAGCATGCCGCAGATTGCGCCAGTGCTGTTCATGCGGGTGGAGAAGATACCCATCATCAGCACGGGGAACAGTGAGGCTGCCGCGATACCGAAGGCCAGGGCGACCGTCTGTGCCGCAAACCCGGGAGGGTTCAAGCCCAGATAGGTGGCCAGCAGAATGGCACCCCCCATCGAGATACGTGCCGCCAGCATCTCGTTTTTCTCGGAAATGTTGGGGTTGATGGTGTTCTTGATCAAGTCATGACTGATGGCCGAGGAGATCGCCAGCAGCAAGCCTGCGGCCGTGGAAAGGGCTGCAGCGATACCCCCTGCCGCGATCAAACCGATGACCCAGCCGGGCAGGTTGGCAATCTCCGGGTTGGCCAGTACCAGAATATCATTGTTGACGTTCAGCTCGTTGCCTTCCCAGCCGCGTGCTTCGGCGGTGGCTGCAAACTCCGTGTTGGTGTCGTTGTAGAACTGGATACGGCCATCGTTGTTCAAGTCATTGAAGGTGATGAGGCCGGTATCTTCCCAGGTTCTGAACCAGGTGGGACGGTCTTCATACAGCAGAGGCTCGGCCGCTGCCATTTCGTAATCCTCTACCTGTCCGGTCATCTCGGGATAGACGGTGGTCATCAGGTTCAGACGTGCCATGGAGGCCACCGCAGGCGCGGTGAGGTAGAGCAGGGCGATAAACACCAATGCCCAGCCAGCCGACCAGCGCGCGTCAGCCACCTTGGGCACCGTGAAGAAGCGAATGATGACGTGGGGAAGACCCGCCGTACCGATCATCAACGACAGGGTGAACAGCACCATGTTCAGCTTGTTGTCCACATCCGCCGTATAGTCCTGGAAGCCTAGTGCATTGACCACATCATCCAGCTTTTGCAGCAGCGGTACGCCCGACTCGGTGTGGGTGCTGAACATGCCGAACATCGGGATCGGGTTGCCGGTCAGCTGCATGGCGATGAACACCGCCGGAATGGTGTAGGCCACGATCAGTACGATGTACTGAGCCACCTGGGTGTAGGTGATGCCTTTCATGCCGCCAAACACGGCGTACAGGAAAACGATCGCTGCGGCGATCCAGATACCCCAGGTGCTGGGCACTTCGAGGAAGCGAGAGAACGCCACCCCGGCACCGGTCATCTGGCCGATAACGTAGGTCACTGACGCGATGATCAGACACACCACCGCTACCACGCGGGCGGTGCGGCTGTAGAAGCGCTCACCGATGAAGTCCGGCACGGTAAACTTGCCGAACTTGCGTAGGTAAGGTGCCAGCAGCATCGCCAGGATAACGAAGCCGCCCGTCCAACCCATCAGGAAGGTGGAGTTGGCGTAGCCACCCGAGGCAATCAGGCCTGCCATGGAGATGAACGACGCGGCAGACATCCAGTCGGCGGCCGTGGCCATACCGTTGGTCACGGGGTGAACACCTCCCCCCGCCACGTAAAAGTCCTTGGTAGACCCGGCCCGCGCCCATATCGCAATGCCGATATAGAGCGCGAACGACGCGCCTACGAACAGAAGGTTAATGGCAAATTGGCTCATGCTTGCTTACTCCCCCAGGCCAAATTTCTTGTCGAGCTGATTCATTCTCCAGGCATAGAAGAAAATCAGGCCGATAAAGGTAAGAATGGAGCCTTGCTGAGCGAACCAGAAGCCCAGGTCCGTACCGCCAACGGAAATGCTGGCCAGCAGTGGGCGGAAGAGGATGGCGCATCCGTAAGAGACGAAGGCCCAAACGATCATGCACCCGAAGATCAGGCGTACGTTGGCCTTCCAGTACTCAGCAGCATTGGTCTTGTCGTCTGCCATTGTGTTGCTCTCCAGTTGTGATTTTTAGGGTTGGAAAGTGAACTCAAGATAGCGTGTGATCCATCAGGGCAACGTAGACAAGAGATCCTGTCGGTGGTGGATTCCTTGAATGGCGTTACCAGGCACGTCACCTTATTATTGTTAAGCCGTCAGCGTTGAGGTGCTCTCGAGTGGTTGTCAGCGGCTCTGGATACATGGCTAGGGTGGTGTGCTTTAACCCTGTATGACTCACTAATAATACTGGGCAATAAATACAAAAAATAAATCCCAGACTTTGGTATCACGTCTTGGTAAGGGCTTTTTTTGAACCTGTGTTGTTTTTATATCTTACTGTTTTTTAGAGGATAAGCGACCTTTTTTGCAAGCTGGGGTATGACGATAGGACAATGGTCTATGGCTCTGGCTAAACCAATGTTTGCTACCTTGGTAAAAGTGACCAAAGAGCGTTAAGAGAGAGTAAAAGGCGCGACTTTAGTCGCTAAACAAAAGTCGTTAAGACGTTAGCGTTATAGCAGAAAGTAGCAGGGTGTAAAGCGGGTCAAAGAGAGTGACAGGTTAATAATAATCACAAAAGCCATTGCGTGGCGCGAGACAAGGCGCTTGATCGAGGTTGCTACATGGTAGAAGTAGAGCTGTCTCAACTGCCCTTCACCCTGCTGGACGAGGAGGGTCGGGATCACGTGCGCCGGGGCATGGACCTGGCCTATTTCGAACGTGATGAGGTCATTCTGGAAATGGGCCAGCCTGGCGCCTCGGTGTTCTTGATCCACAAGGGCGAGGTGGCCGAGTTGGACCCCTCGCTGCCGGCTGCCAGTGCGCGTATCGGCCACTATACGGCGGGTGACCTGTTTGGTGCGATCAGCATCCTGAATGGCAAGAGCCGCTACCGCTTTCAGGCCGAAGACGAGTGTCTGTGTTACGTCATGCCCAAGGCGCTGTTCAGCCAGCTGTGTCGGCACTACCCGGCGTTCGAGCAATTCTTCAAACAGTCGCTGTCTCACAAGGCGCGCCTGTTGACCGAAAAGCGTGCCGATGGGGGAGTCACCATGGCAGGGTTCATGTTGGCCCGGGTGAGCGAGTGCATGCGTTTGCCGCTGATGATGGATGCCCAGGCCTCTGTTCAACAGGCCGTCCAGCAGTTGAAAGACAGCCATGCCGACAGCCTGCTGGTGGCCACCGACGACGGGCCGGGCATGGTCACCAAGACGGACCTGCTCAATGGCCTGGTGCTCGAAAACGCCTCGTTGGAGACCCCGGTGGCGTCACTGGCCAATCGGTCACTGGTCACCGTTGCTCCTGGGCAGTACCTGTTTGATGCCTTGATCACCATGACCCGCCATCAGGTATCGCGGGTGGTGGTGATGGAAGAGGATCAGGTGCAAGGGGTGGTGGAGCTGACGGATGTATTGGGGTTCTTCTCCAGCCGTAGCTATGTGGTGAGCTTGCAAGTGGAGCAAGCCGATAGCCTGCCTGCCCTGGCATCGGCCAGTCAGCGCACGCCCGAGCTGGTCAAGGCGCTCATGGCCCAGGGCGTCAAGCTGCGTTTTGCCATGGACCTGCTGGCCGCGTTGAATGGCCGCATCATGAGTAAGGCGTGGACCTTGACCGTGCCCGAGCAGTACCACCCGCAAAGCTGCCTGATGGTCATGGGCAGTGAGGGGCGTGGCGAGCAGATTCTCAAAACCGATCAGGACAACGGGCTGATCCTGGCTGACGATTGCCAGTGGCCGGACGTGGCCGAGTGCATGAACACCTTGTCAGAGACGCTGGTGCAGCTGGGCTACCCGCCGTGCCCTGGCAACATCATGGTGTGTAACCCTGAGTGGGTGGGCACGGTGTCGACGTGGGAGTCGAACATCGCCAGGTGGGTGTCGGCCCGGGATGGCGACAGTCTGATGAAGCTGGCCATTTTGCTGGATGCCCACGGCGTCGCGGGCAACCCCGCGCTGCTGGACCGTGTGCGTGAGGCGCTGTTTGTGCGCTGTTCCCATGATGAGCTGCTGCTCTCCTATTTCGCCCGCGCAGCGCTGCGTTTCTCGACGCCGTTGACGCTGTTTGGCTCGCTGAAAAAGCCCCAGCACGGCATCGATATCAAGAAAGGCGGCATTTTTCCGATTGTTCATGGGGTGCGCACCATGGCGCTGGAGCGGCGCATCAAGGCGACCTCTACGCTGGATCGGCTCGATGCCTTGGCCGCTGATGGCCGTCTGGACCGCCGCTTTGCCGACGACCTGGGTGAGGCGCTGGCGCTGTTCACCGAGCTGCGTCTGAAGCAGCAGTTGCAGGAGCTGAAAAGCGCGTGCGCCCGCGATGCCGATACCGGCAAACGCACCAACCGGGTCGTGGTCCAGGAGCTTTCATCGCTGGAGCGCGACCTGCTGCGCGAAGCGCTGCACATCGTCAAGGACTTCAAGCAGCGGCTGTCCCATCGTTATCATCTGGAGTATTCGTGAGCGGAATGCGGCTATTGGATAGGCACGTGGGTCTCTTGAGCGGTTCACTGAGAACCCTGGTGCAGCGTGAAAGCGATCGACGGCGGTTCGCGGACACGCCGCATGGCTGGCTGTTTCAGCCCTATATGGGCGAAGAAGCGGTGGCGTTGGCGTGTCGTGAAAGCCAGGCTCGCCCGGGCGAGCTGCGCGTGGCCGCTGTCGTATTGACGCCGCGCCGGGTGTTGACCAGCCATGCCTGGAGCGACACGCTGACCACGAAAGGCGAACACATGCCTCATCGTCAGGAGCGAGACGACGCACCGGCTTCGTCAGTTGACTCGGGAGCTCGGATCGAAGCGTTGGCGGAGTTTATCGGTAATCGGCCCGTGGTGGGGTGGCAGTTGGATGCCCTGCTGGCGCCGCTTGGCCGGATGTTCAAGGCCTCGCTGGGGTTTGGGCTGCCCAATGCTCAGGTCGACCTGGCCAGGCTACACGCTCGTCAGCTACGCCGTTTGCATCCCCAGGCGGAGGTCGGCCCGAGCATCAACGAAGCGCTGTCGTGCTGGTGCCTGCCGCTGGCCTGGCCTTCGGTGCATAGCGAGGCCACGGCGGCGGCGCTGCTCTATCAACGCCTGCAGAGTGAGCGTCTCTTGACGGTGTAGAACGAGGCACAGCCGCCCGGTGCAGCCAAATGCAGACGATGGGTTTGTATTGGGTCGCGCCTGCGAGTCTTGTAGAATAGCCGCTGCTCCTTCACCCATCGGCAGTACAACGACCATGTTATCACCTGACTTTTTCGACCCCTCCTCGGCGACGCGTGCCACCAAAGCGGCGTCTGAACAGCAGCCTGAACTTCAGGATGCCAAACAGAAGCGCGAATTCAACAAGTTGCAAAAGCGTCTTCGTCGTGAAGTGGGCAACGCCATCATCGATTACAACATGATCGATGAGGGGGATCGGGTCATGGTATGCCTGTCGGGCGGCAAGGACAGCTACACCATGCTGGAAATCCTGCGCAATCTGCAGCGCAATGCGCCGGTCAACTTTTCCCTGGTGGCGGTCAACCTCGACCAGAAACAACCGGGCTTTCCCGAGCACGTGTTGCCCCGTTACCTTGATAGGCTGGGTGTGGAGTACCACATTCTGGAGCGGGATACCTATTCGGTGGTGAAGGAGAAAACCCCGGAAGGCAAGACCACCTGCGCGCTCTGCTCGCGACTGCGTCGCGGGTCGCTCTACGGGTTTGCCGAGGAGATCGGCGCCAACAAGATTGCCCTGGGCCACCACCGGGAAGATATCCTCGAGACGCTGTTTCTCAACATGTTCTTTGGCGGAACCCTGAAGGCCATGCCGCCCAAGCTGCTGTCCGACGACGGCAAGAACATCGTGATCCGCCCCTTGGCCTACTGCAAGGAGGCGGACATTGCCGAATTCTCACGGCTGATGGAGTTTCCGATCATTCCCTGCAACCTGTGCGGGTCGCAGCCCAATATGCAGCGTCAGATCGTCAAGGACATGCTGGCCGAATGGGACAAGAAGCACCCGGGGCGGCTGGAGAGCATGTTCAAGGCCGTCACCAATGTAGCGCCTTCCCAGTTGGCCGACCGGGCGCTGTTCGACTTCGTGGGGCTGGAAGCCAAACAGGCGGCGCTGATGGAAGGGCGCATTCAGGCGTTCAACGTGAGCTGATCGCCTGCTCCTCTTCTTCGGCCAGGGTGATGAGCCGCTGCAGGTCGAGAATATTGACCTCTCGGCCCGAGACGGCCACCACGTTCTGTTGCTGAAAGCGGCTCAGGATGCGGCTGACGGTCTCGACGGCCAGCCCCAGGTAGTTCCCCATATCGGCGCGGGACATGGAGAGCCGGAAGCTGTAGGGCGAGTAGCCGCGTCGCCGGAAGCGGTCAGAGAGGGTAATCAGGAAGCTGGCCAGCCGCTGGTCGGCAGTTTTGCGTGATAGCAGGCGCATCATGCGCCGATCATCGCGCAGCTCCTTGCTCATGCTGCGGTAAAGCTGGCCGCGCAGTTCCGGCAGCTCTTCCGATAGGGTGTCCAGGCGGTCGAAAGGAATCTCGCACACCGAGGTGGTTTCCAGGGCAATCACGCTGCCGGGATACTGCTCCTCATCGATACCATCCAACCCTACCAGCTCGCTGGGCAGATAGAAATTGGTCAACTGGTCGTTGCCGTTGCCTTCGCTGGTCACCTGTTTCAGGCTGCCGGAACGTACCGCATAGACGCTGGTGAACGCATCGCCCTGGCGAAACAGCGGTTCGCCCTTCTTGAGCGGTGCGCGGCGGCGGATGATGGCGTCGAACTGGCTCATATCCTCCAGCTCCAGGGCGAGCGGTAGGCACAGCGAGCTGAGGCTGCAGGTCTGGCAGCGCGCCTCTTGCAGCAGTGAACGTCGTTGGCTGGCAGGATATGGCATGTTGTTCTCCCTTTTCATTAGCCATCATAGGGTCAGGGGGTGGATGTCTCAAGGTGCCGTTTATACGATCTTCGAGTAGCGTTGCGATGACTGGGTTTGCAGGCGCGCATCGAACGCCATGGCCAGGTGGCGAATCAGCAGCCGCCCGGTCGGCGTTGCCCGCAGGCGGTTCCCTTCGCGCTGCAGCAGGCCATCCCGCTCGGCAGGCTGCAGATGCTCCAGCGCACTGGCGAAGTAGGCAGGCGCGTCGATGTGCCAGCGCTGGCCAACGCTGGCCAGGTCAATTTCCATATCGCACATCAGGCGCTCGATGACGTCTCTCCGTATTAGGTCGTCCTTATTTAAACGTACTCCTTTGACGGTTGCCAGCCGACCTTCATCCAATGCCGCTTCATACGCGGCCAGCTGGGTGGGGTTCTGGGCATACAGATCATCGATACGGGAAATGGCCGAAACGCCCAGGCCAATCAGGTCGCACTGGGCGTGGCTGGAGTAGCCCTGGAAGTTACGCTGCAGAGTGCCCTGGCGCTGTGCCTGGGCGAGGCTGTCGTCCGGGCGGGCAAAGTGGTCCATGCCGATATGCACGTAGCCTGCCTGAGTGAGCATCTCGATGGTGGTGCGCAGGATCGCCAACTTCTCGTCGGCGCTGGGCAGGTCTGTTTCGCTGATGCGCCGCTGGGGGGCAAAGCGGCTGGGCATGTGGGCGTAATTGAACACCGACAAGCGGGCCGGGTTGAGGTCGATGACCTGGCCAAGCGTGTCGGCAAAGCTCTGCTCGGTCTGAAACGGTAGCCCGTAAATCAGATCCAGATTGAGGGAACGAAAGCCCAGCCGATGCGCTTCGTCCATCAGGGTTTCGGTCATGACCTTGGGCTGCACGCGGTTGATGGCCGCCTGCACCCTGGGGTTCAGGTCCTGGACGCCCAGGCTGAGGCGATTGAAACCCAGCGACTGCAGGTGGCGCAGGGTAAAGACATCTGCTTCGCGGGGGTCGATCTCGATGGCGTAATCGCGGTCAGGAGCGTTGGAGAGCCCAAATCTCGCGTCCAGCCTGTCTACCAGGTCGCTCATTTGCGCCAGGGTCAGGAACGTTGGGGTGCCACCGCCCCAGTGCAGCTGCTGCACGGGCCGCCGAGTATCCAGATGGCGAGAGGTCAACACCATTTCACGATCGAGGCGCGATAGGTAGGGTTCGGCCAGCTGGGTATTCTTGGTGGCGATCTTGTTGCAGGCGCAGTAGAAGCAGATCTTGCGGCAAAAGGGCACGTGCACGTACAGGGAGAGCGGCCGCTGGCTGGCATTGCTGCGCGCCAGGGCTTCAGTGACGTCGTCGGCACCGATGTCTGCGTCAAAGGAGAGTGCCGTAGGGTAGGACGTATAGCGTGGGCCGCTGGTGTCGTAACGGCGCAGCAGGGCCTCGTCCCAGGCAGGGGTCTCGGCCGCTGCGAGGTGAGGAGGTACGGTGGCAGCAGAGGCAAGGGGCATGAAGAGACGCTCCGTGGTAACAGGGCAAAGTAGCCAGGTGGCGGGCCACCGGCCGACATATGCCTGCATGCTAAGGCATCGAAGCGGGCAAAGCGTTGAGCTATATCAAGCTATGGGTGGAGGGCCGTCGGCAGCAGCGACCACAGTTGCCACAGGGCAAAGCCGATGATGGTCAAGGCGGCCACGGTACGCGTGGCGGGGTGGCGAATGAGCTGGCCCATCTGGCGAGCCGCCAGGCCGGTGGCCAGCAGGGCTGGCAGGGTGCCCAGTCCGAAGGCACCCATCAGCAACGCGCCCTGCTGCGGGTCGGCCGTGGCCAGACTCCAGGCCAGCATGGAGTACACCAACCCACAGGGTAGCCAGCCCCAGATCGCGCCCAGGGCGAAGGCCTGGGGTAGGTGCACGACGGGCATCAACCGTCGGCCCAGAGGTTCGAGATAGCGCCACAGGTAGCGCCCGGCGGCCTCGACTCGGAGCAGGCCTTTCCACCAGTTGGCGATGTACAGCGCCATCAGAATCAGCATGACCGCCGCCACCACCTGCAGGCCCACTCGGGCGGCTGGGGAGAGTGCGACCAGCGTGCCCAGCGCGGCTACCAGCGCACCGGCCACCATGTAGCTGAGAATGCGCCCCAGGTTGTAGCTCAACAGCAGCCCGCCCAGACGAGCAGGGTGGCGCATGCTGGGCGGCACGGCGAAGGTGAGGGCGCTCATGATGCCACCGCACATGCCGATGCAGTGCGCCCCGCCCATGAGGCCAAATACCCAGGCCGCCAGCAGCGGCGGCAGGTCCAGCCCGGTCGGGTTCATGGCGGGGGCTCTTGGTCGCGAGGCGGCCTGGCCCTGTTTTTTCGCTCGGCGCGCTGTTCAGGCGTCAGGTCGTTTTCGTCGTCATCGAACAGGATGCGGTGGGCAGGGCCTTCCAGGTCTTCGAACTGGTCGTGCTTCACCGCCCAGAAGAAGGCCCAGACCGCGAGGCCGAGCAGGATCAGCGATAACGGAATCAACAGGTACAGAATGCTCATGCAGTCACCGGTTTGGCGGGGGCGATGCTGGGGGGTGGAGCACTGCGCCAACGCGATAGACGCAAGGCGTTGCCCACCACCACCAGCGAGCTCAACGACATGCCGATGGCGGCCAGCCAGGGCGGAATGAGCCCCATGGCGGCCAGCGGCAAGGCTGAGAAGTTATAGCACACCGACCAGATCATGTTTTGCCGCATGATGCGGCGGGTGGCCTGGGCAATATCCACGGCATCGTGGATACGCATCAGGCGCGGGCTCATCAGTACCGCATCGGCGCGGGTACGCGCCAGGTCGGTGGCACCGTTCATGGCAATCGCGACATCGGCCCCGGCCAGCACGGGCACATCGTTGATGCCATCGCCAATCATTACCACCCGTTCGCCCTGGGCCTGCAGCTCGCGCAGCCGGTTCAGCTTGTCCTCAGGGGACTGGCCCGCGTGCCAGGTCTCGATATTGAGCTGATCGGCCAGGCTTTCCACGGCTTCCCGGGTATCCCCGGAGAGCAGCTCCACCGCCAGACCGCGTGCTTGCAGGGCCGCCACGGTTTGCGCGGCGTCTTCCCGAATGCCGTCATGCAGCTTGAACCAGGCGCGCGGCTGGTGATCTTCGCTCAGCAGCAGCCACTGCCCGCTGCCCGGCACCGCGATGCTTTGCTGGCTGGCGAAGTCGGGCTTGCCCAACCGCCAGACGGCTCCATCGAGGGTGCCCTCCAGGCCGCTACCGGTATGGCTCTTCACATGGCGTGCCTGAAGCGTGGCATCGCGGAAGGGGCGGAAGGCGCGGGCGATAGGATGCTCGGAGTGGGCCTCCAGCGCGGCGGCAATGGCGCGTAGATGCTCGCTATCGTGATGCCCCAGCGGTTGGGTCTGGGTGAGCTGCATTTCACCGCGGGTCAGCGTGCCGGTCTTGTCGAAGATGACGCGGGTAACGTTGGACAGCGACTCGATGGCATCGGCGCGGGTAATCAGCACGCCCCGCTGGCGCAGCTGGCCGTGGCCGGCGGTCAGCGCCGTGGGCGTGGCCAGAGCCAGTGCACAGGGGCAGGTGACCACCAGTACCGATATCATGATCCAGAGCACTCTCGACGGGTCGATGATCCACCAGGCGACCGTCACACAGACCGTCACCAGCAGTAGCCGAAGGACGAACAGGTGGGCCATGCGGGCGGCCATTTGCGCCAGGCGGGGGCGGCTGGCAAAGGCGCGATCGGTCAGGTCGACGATGCCTGCTACCCGAGCCGTATTGCCAGGGTGGGTGACGCGCATGGTCAGCGGGTTTTCCATGTTCTGGCTGCCGCCCACCACGCTATCGCCGATGCGCCGGGTCACCGGCAAGTACTCGCCGGTCAGCATGGATTCGTCGAGGCTGGATTCGCCCTCTTCGATCACGCCATCGGCAGGGACGCCGTGGCCTGGCTTGATCAATACGCGGTCGCCAATCGCCAGTTCGCTGGCAGGCAGAATACGCTCACTGCCATCCGCCTCCAGACGAATGGCCGAGACCGGCAGTACGCCGCTCAGCGCATTGCCGCTGTGGCCGCTACGGCGCCGCGCGCGGCCCTCCACGTAGCGGCCAAACAGCAGAAAGAAGGTGAACATGGCCACGGAGTCGAAATACACCTCGCCGACATCGAACAGTACCGCGTAGCTGCTGGCCAGGTAAGCGCCGCCAATGGCCAGCGAGACCGGCACGTCCATGCCCAGCACGCCGCTTTTCAGGTCGCGCAGGGCATTGCGGAAAAAGGGCTGTGCCGAAAACAGCACCACTGGCGTTGCCAGCGCAAACGAAAGCCAGTGGAACAGGGCATAGAAGTCGGCGCTCAGCTCCCCTGGGTCCGACACATAGATCGGTATCGAGAACATCATCACCTGCATCATGCCCACGGCGGCTACGATCAGACGGCGCACGTTCATGCGCTCTTCGTGTTGCAGGCGTGCCTGGGCCTGATCGGGCTCGTAGGGTTGGGCGTCGTAGCCAATGCTGGCCAGCTCGGCAAACAGCTGGGAGAGCTTGATACGTGTCGGGTCCCAGCATACGCGCAGGCGGTGGTGCGACAGGTTGACTGCGCTGGAGCTGACGCCTTCCAGGGCGTTCAGGCGGTGTTCGATGAGCCAGGCGCAGGCGGCGCAGGTAATCCCCTCTACGGCCAGGGTTGCCCGCAGGTGGCCTTCATCCCCTTCCGGGTGGGTGAACTGGGCCTGCAGCGCGGGGTCGTCGAACACCGACCAGGTGTCTGATTTGCTGGCCTGACGCTCGTCGGGGCGCTCCGGTAGCTCGGTGCGGTAGCGGTAGTAGCTCTCCAGGCCGCCTTCCACAATGGCGTGGGCGACCGCTTCGCAGCCGGGGCAGCAAAGCGGCTGGGGCGCTTCGTCAATGATGATCTTCCATGGTGCCCCATCAGGCACCGCGCTGCCGCAGTGGTAACAGCTGGCTAGAGATGCATTACTCATTCGCTCTGCGTGCGGCCTCCGGGTAGAAGGGCGACACTCTCTTCATTGGGGAAGCGCGCCTCACCGATCAGCCGCCAGTCGGCTTCGGTTTGCTGGGGCTGCAGCTGAATGTACCAGCGGTAGCGCAGGTTGTCGGGGCCCTGGGTGATGTAGCGGCCTTCGCGCACGTGCTGCAGCACGAACTCCTGGTCACGGTCATCCTGGGTCGGGAAGATCAGCGTCAGGTAGAGGGTCTCCGGGCGGTCGTCGCCGGTCAGGTCCAGCACGATATCGCTGGTGAGCGGATCGATGCGCAGCTCGGCGGAAAGCCCCAGCTCGTTGGCACGCTCCTGCTTGGCCAAAATCATGTTGATGGCCTTGCCGTGTTCGTAGTAATCCTCCTGGACCACCATGCCGTCGGCAGTCTTGACCGACAGTACGGCAAAGGTAGTGCTGACCACGATGGACGAGGAGAGCAGTGCCAGCAGGAACCATGGCCAGAACTGCTTGTACCAGGGCTGAATCGGGGTGTCGGACATGGGGGCTTATCTCCTAACGTCGCCCAGGAAACGTGTCTCACGCTCCGAGCGAATGGTGTTGTCTTGCTGAGACTGCAAGATAAAGGTAATCGATTGGCTGGGCTCTCGCAGCTCAGCGGGGTCGGCCAGGACGGTCACGATCTGGGTGCGTGTCTCACCGGCAGGCACTTCGATCGATGTGCGGTCCAGGGAGAGCGTCTCGAGCCCGGTCACGCTCAGCTGATAGGTGTGGGCCCTATTGTCCAGATTGCGAATCGTCAGGTTGTAGACGTTGCTGACCTGACCGTCTCGCGTGATCTGGTAAAGCTGGGTGCGCTCCCGCTCGGCCTCGAAGCCCAGCGGCATGCGGTCGTTCACCGCCCAGGCAAACGTGGCGATCATGACCAGCAGCGCGGCCAGATAGCCCAGCAGGCGGGGGCGCAGCACATGGCTCTTCTTGCCTTCCAGTGCATTTTCCGTGGTATAGCGAACCAGCCCGCGCGGGTAGCCCATGCGATCCATGACGCTGTCGCAGGCATCGATACAGGCGGCGCAGGTGATGCATTCGTACTGAAGGCCGTCGCGAATATCGATCCCCGTGGGGCACACCTGCACGCACAGCTCGCAGTCGATACAGTCACCGTATCCTGCCGCCTGAGCCTGGGAATGGGTGAGGGTTTTCTTGCGGCTGCCGCGCGGCTCTCCCCGGGTGGCGTCGTAAGAAACGATCAGCGTATCGCGGTCGAACATGACCGACTGAAAGCGAGCGTAGGGGCACATGTAGATGCACACCTGCTCACGCAACCAGCCCGCATTCAGGTAGGTGAACACCAGGAAAAAGCCGACCCAGAAGTAGGACCAGCCGTGGGCCTCCAGCGTGGGCAGCTCGATCACCAGTGAACGAATGGGCGTGAAATAGCCCACGAAGGTCACGCCGGTGGCCAGAGCGATCAGCAGCCAGGCGCTGTGCTTGGCGGTCTTGCGCCACGCCTTGCTGGCATCCATGGCCTGTTGGTCCAGCTTGATGCGTTGATGGCGGCTGCCTTCGATACGATGTTCCAGCCAGATGTACAGGAAGGTCCAGACGCTCTGGGGGCAGGTATAGCCGCACCAGACGCGACCAGCAAACACCGTGATGAAAAACAGCCCAAAGGCACAGATGATCAATAGCCACGAGAGCAGCACGAACTCTTGCGGGTAGAAAGTCGCCGCAAAGATATGAAACTCACGCCCGGGCAGGTCGAACCATATGGCCGGTCGATCCCCCCAGTTCAACCAGGGAAGCAGAAAGAAGGCCATCATCAGTGCCCAGTTGGCGCTGCGCCGAACCTTTTGGAACAGACCTTTGATTTCACGCACGTAGATGTGCCGCCGCTTGGCGTACATCTCCTGGGTCTCGGTCTGGCCAGGCGTGTGGTGCCCAACGGTGGGCGGCGTAATATCGTGGCTAGGTATTTTTTCCATGGCGGTGATCGCAGCTCAGTGAGGCAGACGTGGGCGGCAGCCGAAGGGTGGTCGCTGGCGTAGTAGCGTTATGCCGTGTCGCTAAACCTGTTTCGATAAATCTGTGTCGATAAACAATAGTGTAACGGATCGCCGAACGGCTGAGCGGTTGCTGGATGTAGAAAGGGTGCGGTATGAGACCGCACCCTTGGTGCACGCTGGCGTCAAACGCCTGATAACGGGATCAGTCGCGGAAGCGCAGGCTGTACACGTACGCGGCCACCAGGTGGACGCGCTCTTCACCAATGTACGCCGCTTGAGCAGGCATGTGGCCGTTACGACCATTGCGCAGCGTTTGGCGAATGGAGTCGGCAACGCTCTGACCCGGTGCCTGATACAGCCAGATATCGTTGGTCAGGTTGGGCGCGCCGAGTGCCGTGTTGCCGGTGCCGCTAGGTGCGTGACAGGCAGCACAGGCGGCCAGATACGTGCTTTCACCGCTGGCGGCGCGCTCTTCGTCGTGCTCCAGGTTGGAGAGCGACAGCACGTACTGGGTCAGGTTCTCGATGTTGTTTTCACCAAGCTGCTGCCAGGAGGGCATCAGGCCGTTACGACCATTGTTCAGGGTCGCGAGAATGTTCTCGGGCTCGCCGCCATACAGCCAGTCGTCGTTGGTCAGGTTCGGGAAGCCGTAGCCGCCCTGGGCGTTGGAGCCGTGACACACCGCGCAGTTGTTCAGGTAAATGCGCTCGGCTACCTGCATGGCCTCGGCATCCTGTGCCAGCTCGGGGATCGGCACTTCCTGGTACTGAGCAAAGATCGGTGTGAAGCGCTCGTTGGCCTGCGCCACTTCCTCTTCCCACTGACCTTCCTGGGTCCAGCCCAGCACGCCCGCATAGTTGCCCAGGCCTGGATAGAGCACCAGATAGCCCAGCGCAAAGACCACGGTCAGGATGAAGAGCTTGAACCACCACTGGGGCAGGGGATTGTCGTACTCTTCGATGCCGTCAGCCGCGTGGCCAGTGGTCTCTACATTGCCATCAGCATCCGGGGTCTTGTCGGTGCGGCGGTTGGTCATGAGGATCCAAACGCTCAGCGCAATCGTGCCCAGAGTGATGACGATGATCCAGGCGCTCCAGAAGCTGGATAGGGAGTCACCCCATAAGTTATTCATCTATTCTTATCTCCCCTGTCGTGGCGGGAATCCGCTTCGCCCTCTGGCGAAGCATGCTTGTCACGGGTCGGTTGCTTATCGTTTTCATCGTCGGCAAAGGGCAGGTTGGCCGCTTCATCGAAGTCGGGTTTACGCCGCTTGGAGTAGGCCCAGAAGAAGATGCCTACGAAAGCGACAATGAGAATGAACGTGATAAGTCCGCGGAAAGTTCCCGTATCCATAACTTAACGAGTGCCCTCGAGCACGGTTCCTAGCTGTTGTAGATAGGCCACCAGTGCAGTGATTTCCTGCTGGCCGCGTACTTCGGCGGTAGCGTTGGCGATATCTTCATCGGTGTAGGGAACGCCCAGCTGACGCAGCACGCGCATCTTGCGCGGCGTTGCTTCGCCATCCAGGGTGCGCTCGAACAGCCAGGGGTAAGCCGGCATGATGGACTCGGGCACGACATCGCGTGGGTTGTACATATGGGCGCGGTGCCAGTCATCGCTGTAGCGGCCGCCTACGCGCGCCAGGTCTGGCCCCGTACGCTTGGACCCCCACAAGAAGTTGTGCTCGTACACCTGCTCACCGGCCACGTTGTAGTGACCGTAGCGCTCGGTTTCGGCGCGGAACGGGCGAATCATCTGTGAGTGGCAGCCCACGCAGCCTTCGCGGCGGTAGATGTCTCGACCTTCCAGCTCCAGAGCGCTAAGCGGGCGCAGCCCTTCCACGGGCTCCGTCGTATCCTTTTGAAAGAACAGTGGCACGACTTCGGCCAGGCCGCCAAAGCTGATCGCAACCAGGATCAAGACGGCGAGTAGGCCAACGTTCTTTTCGACAATCTCATGTTTCATTGGTCTGAACTTCCCCGGTTTAAGCGGCTTGTGGTGCCGAGTAGCTGATGGCTTCACGACGCTTGACGGTCATGTACACGTTGAATGCCATGATCAGCATGCCGACGATCCAGAACAGGCCGCCTATCAGGCGAACGAAGTAGCCTGGCCCGCTGGCCTCGACAGACTCAACGAAGGTGTACATCAGCGTGCCGTCGGCGTTGATGGCGCGCCACATCAAGCCCTGCATGATGCCGTTGACCCACATGGCGGCGATGTACAGTACGGTACCGATGGTGGCCAGCCAGAAGTGCACGGCGATCAGGCTGGTGGAGTACATTTCGGTGCGACCGAAGACCCGCGGGATCAGGTGGTACATGGAGCCAATGGTGATCATCGCTACCCAGCCCAGCGCCCCGGAGTGCACGTGGCCGATGGTCCAGTCGGTGTAGTGAGACAGCGCGTTGACGGTCTTGATGGCCATCATCGGGCCTTCGAAGGTCGACATGCCGTAGAACGACAGGGCCACGACCAGAAAGCGCAGGGTCGGGTCGGTGCGCAGCTTATGCCAGGCGCCCGATAGGGTCATCATGCCGTTGATCATGCCGCCCCAGGAGGGAGCCAGCAGGATGATCGACATGATCATGCCCAGCGACTGCGCCCAGTTGGGCAGGGCCGTATAGTGAAGGTGGTGTGGCCCTGCCCACATGTAGATCATGATCAGCGACCAGAAGTGAACGATGGACAGACGGTAGGAGTAGATTGGACGCTCGGCCTGTTTCGGCACGAAGTAGTACATCATGCCCAAAAAGCCTGCCGTCAGGAAGAAGCCCACCGCGTTGTGGCCGTACCACCACTGCACCATGGCGTCCACGGCGCCCGCATAGATCGAGGTGGAGTACATCATGGTGACGGGAATGGCGGCGTTATTGACGATGTGCAGCACGGCAACGGTCAGGATGAACGCAGCAAAGAACCAGTTGGCCACATAAATATGTGACGTGGAGCGCTTCTTGACCGTCATCAGGAACACGATGGCATAGCTGATCCAGACAACGGCAATCAGAATATTGATCGGCCATTCCAGCTCAGCGTACTCTTTCGTGGTGGTGTAACCCAGTGGCAGAGTCACCACGGCGGAAAGAATCACCGCCTGCCAACCCCAGAAGGTGAACGCGGCGAGCTTGTCAGAGAACAGTCGCGTCTGACAGGTACGCTGAACGACGTAATAGGACGTCGCGAACAGCGCCGAGCCACCGAAGGCAAAGATGACGGCGTTAGTGTGTAACGGACGAAGACGCCCGAAGCTAGTCCAAGGTAAGCCGAGGTTCAGTTGCGGCCAAACCAGCTGTGCGGCGAGGATGACGCCAATCGTCATGCCTACGATGCCCCACACAACGGTCATGATCGCGAACTGCCGAACTACCTTGTAATTGTAGGTCGGGTGTTCCAGTGCTGTGCTCATTTCATGTTCCCATCGAACGCGGTTAGGGGGTAACCCGTAGCAGTGTGCATGCGCATTTTGCCCGGGTGCGGCCACCCGCTTGATGATGCAGGTCAAGATCCGGTCTAGATTCTAGCGCAGCCGAGGCATAAGCTGAACACGCCAATGGATGTAACGCTGAATTAACAGGAGTTGCCGTTGTCTCACTACGCTGGTTTGGGGTTCGAATGCCTGACCCCAGAGGCATTATCGGAAAAGGTTGCCAGCCCCGCTGTTCAGCGCTTTAACGTGGAAGGTTATGGGCCAGTGAGCGTTTCTGGCCTGCCGAGGCAGGGCCGTGTGCTGCTGATGCACGGCGCTGGCGCCGGGCACTTATCCGACTTCATGCGTCAATTTGCCGCGACGCTGGCGCAGAATGAGGTGCAGGTATGGGCCATCGATCTGCCCTACATGCAGCAAATGAACGAGCAGGGCAAGCGCCGCCCGCCACCGCCCGTGCTGAAAAGCGTGGCCTGTGTCACTCGTTGGTATTCTCTAATCGCGCCGCTGAATCCGCTTCCTTTGTGGGTGGGCGGCAAGTCCATGGGCGGACGCCTGGCGTCGTTGTTTGCCAGTGAGCAGCCGTGCCCGGGCGTGATTGCCGTGGGGTACCCGTTTCATCCGCCGAAAAAAACGGACATGCTGCGTACAGAGCACTTTGCGTCGTTGAGCTGTCCAATGCTGGTCATTCAGGGGGAGCGAGATCCTTTTGGCACCCGTACGGAGGTGGAAAGCTACTCTCTGCCCGCTAGTGTACGGGTCGAATGGCTGGCCGAGGGGGACCATGATTTCACACCACGCAAATTATCCGGCCTCGAACAAAAGGTTTTGATTGACGAGGCGGCCCGGATTGCGGCATCCTTCGTCCGCGCTCAGGGAGTGGAAGTCGGTGATACGTGCAGCACACTGGTTTAAATGCAAAATTTAAACGTCTTGTGTTGACATTTGAACAGGCTTCTGTAGAATGCAGCGCCACGTGACCAGCGGGTGGTTAGCTCAGTTGGGAGAGCACCAGCCTTACAAGCTGGGGGTCACTGGTTCGAACCCAGTACCACCCACCATTGACATGGTGCCCTGGAAACGTAAGCAGCAAGTGATGCATTTGTGGACCGGTAGTTCAGTCGGTTAGAATGCCGGCCTGTCACGCCGGAGGTCGCGAGTTCGAGTCTCGTCCGGTCCGCCATCATCGCTCAATGCTGCAAACCTGTTATCGTAATTCGGACCGGTAGTTCAGTCGGTTAGAATGCCGGCCTGTCACGCCGGAGGTCGCGAGTTCGAGTCTCGTCCGGTCCGCCACGATAACTTGAAGTAGTCGATTGATCAGCCAACGGCTATCAATGATCGGGTGGTTAGCTCAGTTGGGAGAGCACCAGCCTTACAAGCTGGGGGTCACTGGTTCGAACCCAGTACCACCCACCATTCAAGCAGCGTGCATAGCGACTGAACCGCTTTGACAACGCCCTTGCACTGGCCTTGAAGTGCCTTAACGTGGACCGGTAGTTCAGTCGGTTAGAATGCCGGCCTGTCACGCCGGAGGTCGCGAGTTCGAGTCTCGTCCGGTCCGCCATTAAGCACTTATCGGTTATTCATGTGCATGCAAGCACGTCGATAAAACCGAACACATTCCAAAAGCCCGGATCCTTGATCCGGGCTTTTTTGTCGTTTCTATTTCCAGATGCCTATGTTCAGGCGCGCATGACGCCGTTTGTCACGGCGTCATGCGGTGCTCAGTGGTCAGGCGATAGCGCTGACACCGGCTTTGGCGATCTGGACGTCCTGGTCCGGCTTGACGCCAGAAATGCCGACGGCACCCACGACCTGGCCATCCACGATGATCGGTACGCCGCCGGACAGCAGCCCCTGCAGCGGTGCCGAGACAAACGCCGTACGACCCCCGTTGATCATCTCCTCGAAGACTTGCGTCTCCTTACGGCCCAATGCCGCGCTGCGCGCTTTTTGGGTCGCTACTTCGGCGCTGAACGGGGCAGCGCCATCCAGACGGCGCAGGGCCAGCAGGTGGCCGCCATCGTCGGTGACGGCAATGGTCACTGGCCAGCTGTTGTTGTCGGCTTCTTGCTGTGCGGCGTCCAGTACTTGAATAACGTCGGCTTGGCCCAGAACGGCTTTGGTTTGCATCAAAGTATCCTTCTTATCATGGGGGGTGAGGCGCGGCGCCTGACGGGCAAGGCGTGATGCCAGGGGCCGCGAGTATCGAGGTTATACCAGGGCAGCGTCGACGACTTCTACCCAGTGGCGGACTGGCGTGCGATTGGCACTGGCCAGATGCGTCTGACAGCCGATATTGGCGGTCACGATCACTTCGGGGTTGCCTGCTTCCAGAGCATTGAGTTTGTTGTCGCGCAGCTGGGTGGCGAGCTCCGGCTGCGTCACCGAGTAGGTGCCTGCCGAACCGCAGCACAGGTGGGCATCCTTGACCGGGGCCAGCGTAAAGCCGAGTTGGCTAAGCACGCTTTCCACCGCGCCGTTGAGCTTCTGGGCATGCTGCAACGTACAGGGGCAGTGGAATGCCAGACGCTGATGCTCCTTGAGCTGCAGGGTCTCCAAAGGCTCGTCGCGCAGAATCTCGACGATATCCCTGGCCAATGCGCTGACCCGGCGGGCCTTTTCGGCGTAGGCAGGGTCGTCCTTGAGCATGTCGGCATACTCTTTGACGAAGGCGCCGCAGCCGCTGGCGGTTTGCACGATGGCTTCGGCCCCTTGCTCGATGTGAGGCCACCAGGCGTCGATATTGGCGCGCATGCGCTGGCGACCGGCTTCCTGTGCATTGAGGTGGAAATCGATGGCACCGCAGCAGCCCGCTTCGCTGATCGGTGTGACGCTGATGCCCAGGCGGTCGAGCAGGCGCGCCGTGGCTGCATTGGTGTTGGGCGACAGGCCTGGCTGCACGCAGCCTTCCAGGATCAGCACCTTGCGGGCATGGCGCTGGCTGTCGGGTCGCTGGCCTGCATCGACCGGTGCGGGCGGCATTTTGCTGCGCAGCTTGCCAGGCACCAGCGGTTTGAAGGTTTGCCCCAGACTCAGCAGCGCCTTGAAGCGCTTGGGGTCCACCAGCATTTTACGCAGGGCGTAGCGTTGGGCGCGTTCGGCGGCTGAGCGGGGCACGCGGCGCTCGATCTCGGCGCGCCCTATATCCAGCAGCTTGTGATACTCGACGCCCGAGGGGCAGGTGGTTTCACAGTTGCGGCAGGTCAGGCAGCGGTCGAGGTGCAGGCGAGTCTCTTCGGTGACCTGGTCATCGTCATCGCGGCTCTCCAGCAGCTCTTTCATCAGGTAGATACGCCCGCGTGGCCCGTCTCGCTCATCACCCAGCAGCTGGTAAGTGGGGCAGGTGGCGTTACAAAAGCCGCAGTGTACGCAGGTGCGCAGAATGCGCTCGGCTTCCTGAATATGCGGTTTCTGGCGGTCGGCATCGGTAAAGTGCGTCTGCATGTCAGCTCTCCTGATTAAAATGCCGCATAAAGACGACCAGGATTGAAAATGCCGTGGGCATCCAGTTCGGCCTTCAGGTTGCGATGATACTTTTCCACGACTGAATTCAGTGGCGTGAACGGTGACTCCGCACCGCCCTGATGATGCGGGGTGTAGCAGGTGGCGTGGCCGCCTGCCTGCTGGCAGGCATCGCGCAGGGTTTGCGCGGGCAGTGGGGTTTTCACCCAGCGCTGGCTGCCGCCCCAGTCGTAGAAGATATCGCTTTCATCGACGGCCAGTGCCAACGGCGGTGTATGGGGGGGTAGCGACAGGCGCCACAGAGCTTGGCCCTCGGCCAGGTTGAAAAAGGCGTGTTGCAGGTCGCGTAGCTGCTGCCAGAAGTCTGCCGAGAGGGCGTCGCCGCCCAGCCGTTCCCTGGTCGCCTTGACCGAGCTTTCGCCGCCTTCCAGGCGGATGAACAGCTCGCCCGCGTGCCAGGCTGCAGCGGTGATCGGCAGCGGCTGGCGGCCCAGCTCGGAGAGCTTCGCCAGGGCGTCTTCCAGACCCATGGAGAGGCGCAGGCTATGGCTGGCGGTGGGAATCGGCAGCACCTTGAAAGAGATATCGGCCAGTACGCCCAGCGTGCCCTGAGCGCCGGTCATCATGCGGGAGAGATCGTAGCCCGCCACGTTCTTCATGACTTCGCCGCCAAAGCGCAGCAGTTTGCCTTCCTGAGTGATCACCCGCGTGCCCAGCACGAAATCCCTGGCAGCCCCGGCCCAGGGGCGACGGGGGCCGGACATGCCAGTGGCGACCGCACCGCCAATGGTGCTGGCTTCGCCAAAGATCGGTGGCTCGAAAGGCAGCATCTGATGCTTCTCGGCAAGTGCTGCGTTCAGCGCGTCAAGCCGTGTGCCGGCCCGCACGGTCACCACCAGCTCCACGGGGTCGTAGGAGACGATGCCGCGATGGGCCGCGACATTGAGCTCCGCGCCTTCTGCCGGGCGGCCATAGAAAGCCCGGGTGTTTCCCGCCACGATGCGTAGCGGGGTGCGCTCGGCGTAGGCGCTGCGCACCTGTTCGCACAGTTCAGCGGCGATATCCTGGTCAGCGTGTATCGCTAGTTCGGTCATGGTCGGTCCTTGTGGCATCAGAAGCGTGGCAGCTCTGGATGCGGTAACTCGTTGTTATGTACATGCATGGCGCCAAATTCGGCGCAGCGCGCCAGGGTCGGAATGTTCTTCCCCGGATTGAGCAGCCGTTGCGGGTCGAAGGCCGCTTTCAGAGCGTGAAAGACCGTCAGTTCGTCGGGCTGAAACTGGCTGCACATCTGATTGATCTTCTCGCGCCCCACGCCGTGCTCGCCGGTAATCGAACCGCCTGCGGCAACGCACAGCTCCAGGATCTTGCCACCGACGTCTTCCGCCAGGGCCAGCTCACCCTCTTTGTTGGCATCGAACAGAATCAGCGGGTGCATATTGCCATCGCCCGCGTGAAACACGTTGGCCACGGCCAGACCACTCTCCTCGGAAAGCGCGGCAATGCCCTTGAGTACCCGGGGCAGCTCGCGGCGGGGGATGGTGCCATCCATGCAGTAGTAGTCCGGTGACATGCGGCCTACCGCCGGGAAGGCGTTCTTGCGCCCGGCCCAGAATTTGGCGCGCTCGGCTGCGTCCCGGGCCTGTTGAATATGGGTGGCCCCTGCCGTTTCCAGTACCCGGCGCACGGTCTCGCAGTCGTCGTCCACGTCTGCTTCGACGCCGTCCAGCTCGCAGAGCAGAATGGCTTCGGCATCCACTGGATAGCCCGCCTTGATGAAGTCTTCTGCGGCCTGAATGGCGAGCTTGTCCATCATTTCCAGGCCACCGGGAATGATCCCTGCGGCAATGATGTCACCCACTGCGCGGCCTGCCTTTTCGATATCGTCGAAGCTGGCCATGAGAACCTTGGCGGTTTCCGGCTTGGGCAACAGTTTGACGGTAATCTCCGTGACCACCCCCAGCATGCCTTCGGAGCCATTCATCAGCGCGAGCAGATCAAAGCCTGGCGCATCCAGCGCTTCGGAGCCCAGCGTCATGTGCTCGCCTTCGATGGTCAGTACGTCCACGCGCAGCACGTTATGCACGGTCAGGCCATACTTGAGGCAGTGCACGCCACCGGCATTTTCGGCGACGTTACCGCCAATGGAGCAGGCAATCTGGGAAGACGGGTCGGGCGCGTAATACAGGCCATAGGGCGCCGCCGCCTCGGAAATCGCCAGGTTGCGAACGCCGGGTTGTACCCTGGCCAGACGGGCATCGGGGTCGACGCTGATGATCTGATTGAAGCGCGACATGACCAGCAGCACGCCTTGTTCCAGGGGCAGGGCGCCGCCGGAAAGCCCGGTGCCTGCGCCGCGGGTCACCACCGGTACGCCCAGGGCGTGACAGCGCTTGAGCAGGCCTTCCACTTGGGCCAGCGTTTCCGGCAGGGCGACCAGCATGGGCAGCACCCGATAAGCCGCCAGGCCATCGCATTCGAATGGGCGCAGGTCTTCTTCGCGGTGCAGCAGGGTCAAGGTAGGCACAGCGCTTTGCAGGTCGCTGAGCACCTCGGCTTTATCACGGTGGACGAGCTCGCCATCGAGGCGCTCGTCGAACAGGATATTCATCGCGACATCCTTCATTTTTATCGTTGAACAGAGCAGCAGGTTGCCGCCGCTTGACGCCAATCTGAGCTTTTTTCAGGCGCCTGTCCAGCCTGTGGTGCAGTGGTCTGACCAGTAATTGGTCGATAGTCGCAAGGTTCGTGGCATACTCACCCCAAACAGCTACTTGGTCTTACCGCCAGGAGGCGTTATGGCTCAAGCAGAGAGGAGGGCAAGTGGTACTCAACAACGACGATATCGCCATGGGCAAACGCACGCCCGAGCACGTGGCGGCCAGGCTGGAAGAGCTGATTCTCGAGGGAGTCTTTCGACCGGGCCAACTGCTGCCTTCCGAGCGGCGGCTATGTGAGCGTCTGGGCGTTTCTCGTGCCTCCCTGCGTGAGGGGCTGAGGATCTTGCGCAGCAAGGGCATCATCAACACTCGCCAGGGCCATGGTTCCACCGTGGCGTCTCTGTTGCCGAGCCAACACCAGAGCCCGCTGATGCATCTGTTTCGTGACCATCCACGGACGCTGTTCGACCTGCTGGAAGTGCGCGCGCTGCTGGAGGGCGAGTCTGCCTATCTGGCGGCTCGGCGTGGCACGTCCATGGACCGCGTGCTGATCACACGCCGCTATCGTGACATGGCCGAATACGCTGCCCAGACGGATACCCTGGAAGTCGAACAGTTGGCGCGACTGGACCACGCGTTTCATCTGGCCATCTCCCAGGCCTCCCACAACCCCGTGCTGGTGCATACGCTGCAGGGGCTGACCGATCTGCTGCTCAGTTCGGTCTTTGCATCGGTCAAGCACCTCTACCACCGGCCCGGCCCCAGAGAGATGATCAATCAACAGCACGCACGCCTGCATGACTCGGTAGTCAGCGGCCACGCCGAGCAGGCGCGGCAGATTGCGCTGGAGCACCTCACCAGCATCAGTGAATTGCTGAGAGAGCTGGAGGCGGAGCACGATCGCCTGGAGCGCTCCGCCATGCGCCTGGAACAGTGGCAGTAATCGTGACACTCTTCATGAGCGAATAACCAACAAAAGGAGCGTTACGTGGCCATCTATCAATTTGGCGAGCATCGGCCCGCTATTCATGAAGACGTATACATTGCCGACACGGCGGACGTCATCGGTCAGGTTACCCTGAAGGCACGCGCCAGCGTGTGGTATCAGGCGGTACTGCGCGGCGACAGCGATCATCTGGAAATCGGTGAAGAGAGCAACATTCAGGATGGCGCCGTACTGCACGCGGACCCCGGCTACCCGCTGAAGGTGGGAAAGGGGGTGACCGTCGGGCACCAGGCGATGCTGCATGGCTGTACCGTGGGGGATGGCTGCTTGATCGGCATTCAGGCGGTCGTGCTCAACGGCGCCGTGATTGGCGAGAACAGCCTGGTAGGCGCAGGGGCCTTCATCAAGGAAGGGGCGGTCTTTCCGCCAAACTCGCTGATTGTCGGCTCACCTGCCAAAGTGGTCAGGGAGCTGTCGGCAGAGGCGGTGGAAGCGCTGAAGCTGAACGCACAAAGCTATGTGATACGGGGCAAGCAGCACGCTGACTCGCTCAAGCGCATCAATTGAGCTTGCATGTACCTGAAAACGCCCACCCCCAGGCGTGGCCTGGGGGTGGGAGAGGGTGTCTGAGCCCAACTGAGGTTACATCAGCGGGTCAGTGATACCCAGCACGTAGAACGCGACCAGCGCGATGATGCCGGCGAATATCAGGTAGTAGATGGTCGGAATGATCGTTTTACGAATCGTGGTGCCTTCGCGACCCAGCAGGCCAACGGTTGCCGAGGCAGCGACCACGTTGTGAATCGCGATCATGTTACCCGCTGCAGCACCCACCGCCTGAAGTGCGACCATGGCGGCGGTTGAGAGTCCCAGGGTTTGCGCAATGCTGAACTGGAACTCGGCCAGCATCAGGTTGGAAATCGTATTGGAACCGGCGATGAAAGCGCCCATGGCGCCCACGGCGGGAGCAAAGAAGGGATAGACACCACCCACGCCGTTGGCGACGGCCTGGGCCATCATGACGGGCATGGAGACCAGGTCTGCGCCATTGACGCCCGAGTTGATCAGGATGCGCACCATCGGCACGGTGAAGATGAGTACGAAACCCGCACCAAAAATGGTCTTGGTGGACTCTGAAACCGCAGCGCTCATCTGACGCGGATTCATCTTGTGCAGGAAGTAGGTGATGAACACCACGGCTAGAATGATGCCGCCCGGCAGGTAGAGCGGCTGGAGGCCGCCGCTGACGCCGGTTTCACCGAAAATGTTGGTCCAGTTCAGGTTCACGGAAGTCAGTGCCACACGCAGGGGCTCGACGGTACGGGAGGCCACCAGGAAGATCGCCAGCAGTACATAGGGGATCCAGCCTTTGAGCGTCGAAATCGGCGTCTTGCCTACCACGTCATCCAGCTTGATCTGCAGATTGCCGATCCACTCGTCCGGCCAGGAGGTGGCTTCCGGGAAATCCCAGGTGTCTTTCGGCAGCAGGAACCCTTTACGCGTGGCGGGTACGACAATGGCCAGACCGACCATGGCACCGATCATCGAGGGGAACTCTGGCCCCAGGAAGACGCCTACCAGCATGTAAGGTACGACGAACGCGATGCCCGTGAAAATGGCGAACGGAGCAATGGACAGCCCCTCTTTCCAGGAGCGGTTGGCGCCAAAGAAGCGCACCATGATCAGCACTAGAATCAACGGCATGAGGATACCCACGATGCCGTGAGTGATCGCCGTGGTGCTGGTGACCTGTTGGAAGAAGGCTTCCCAGGTGGAGCCGTTGGCTTCCAGCTGCGCCGTGATACCGGCACGGTCCAGGCCGCTGCCTACGCCCACTACAATCGGGGTGCCCACTGCGCCAAACGATACCGGGGTCGACTGAATCATCATGCCTACCACGACGGCTGCCAGCGCCGGGAAGCCCAGGGCGACCATCAGCGGTGCAGCCACGGCGGCAGGAGTACCAAAGCCTGAAGCACCTTCGATAAAGCAGCCAAACAGCCACGCGACGATCAGCGCCTGCACACGACGGTCCGGGCTGATGCCTGAAAAGCCGTTACGAATGGCCGTGATGCCACCGGAGTGCTTGAGGGTGTTCAGCAGCAGGATGGCGCCAAAGATGATCCACAGCAGGCCAGCGGTCTGGATCAACCCTTGAACGGTGGATGCCGCGACACGGCTGAACGACATGTCCCATGCGGTCAGGCCGATAATGGCGGCGGTGAAGAAAACGATCGGCATCGCTATCTTGGCGGGGATTTTAAAGCCTATGAGCAATATCCCTGCCAGCAACAGCGGCAGAAATGCCAGAAGAGCTAATATATTTTCATTCATGGGAGGAACGGCCCCTTGTTATTGATTTGGTATGCTCCGCGAAAGCCAACGCATCATTTTCAATGATAGTTGGGACAGCGTGAAAGATACGGTCAGGCGCCCGGAATGACTATGTTGGAAAATTGGTCTTACCAGTGAAGAGGGCTTTTTTTATCCTGGTTCATGGCATTTTTTTAGTATCAAGTAGTTGTTATTCATTGCTTTTTTAATGCTTTTAGAAAGCCCCGTGACGATATTGTTATTAGACTAATAGACAGTTCAGTGACAGCGGAAAAAGGCAGTACACAGAGAAGGGCACTCTATGCCTATCGCAGGGACTGCGACAACGTAGCGCGTAGGCGCAATCTTTACCTCTTTTCAGGAGTCGTTCGACCATGGCCATCACGCTTTATCGAACATCGCGAAAAACCTCGTACTTCTAGTGCGAGGATGGATAGCGAGGGGCGCGAGAGCGCCCCTAGTCCGGCCTCGATTGTTGCTCAATATACTGCTTGACCATGCTCAGGGGGGCGCCTCCGACACTTCCCGCAAAGTAGCTTGGACTCCACAGCGAGTTCTTCCGGTAGGCGGGCTGCACCAGTTC
>NZ_PINZ01000059.1:0-13483 GCF_002810305.1 Halomonas sp. 141 | reverse complement strand
TGGCTCATGCCTGCACACCTGTAAGCGTGAATCTGGTATCGTTGGGTCTGGGTCAGCTGTCGGTATGCCATGCTCTGTTTCACTTTGGTCGGTAAAGCAGAGAGAGTACCGGCGCTGGCCCTCCTGCTTCTACCTTGAGATCCAAAGTGCTGCGGTTATTCTATGAATCTAGGAACAGCAGCAATGCTAAACAACCACTTATAGCGCTATTATTTTTACCATCTCCCAAGCTGATATAATGACTGCCGCTTCCATCCACCAACGGACATCAACGTGCCTCTACGCGATTTGCTACTCGGCCTGTTTGTTATCGCCATTTGGGCGTTGAATATCATTGTGATCAAGGTTGGTGTGGCGGAACTACCGCCACTATTGATGACCACACTGCGTTTTATGCTCGTCGCGACGCTGCTGGTGCCTTTCTACCCAGTGGCGCGGGTACAGCTACCCTTTTTGCTGCTGCTCTCGGTGACGTTTGGCAGCCTACACTTTGCTCTGCTGTTTATTGGCCTGGAGCACGCTGAGGCAGGTACCGGCGCGCTGCTGGTACAAATGGGCACGCCCTTTGCCACGCTGTTAGCGGTAATCTTTCTAAAAGAGAAGCTGGGGCCCAAGCGTATTGCCGGGCTGCTGCTCTCTTTATGCTGGGGTCGTCGTGCTGGCGGGCGGGCCAACGCTGCCCTCTCCTCTGCCACTGGCGATCCTGTTGTGCAGTGCCATGGGCTGGGCGGTGTCGCAGCTGTTGATCAAGCGCGGCCCACCGATTGCGCCGATGGCACTGGCGGGCTGGGTGGCGCTGTTCGCAGTGCCTCAGGTAGGGTTGGGGTCATGGCTCTTTGAGAGCGGTCAGTGGCAGGCGATGCAGCAAGCCACCTGGCTAGGCTGGGGGGCGATGATTTACACCGCCGTAATGTCGTCGATTGTCGCTTACGGGATTTGGTACGCGCTGTTGCGCCGCCACCCGGTAAATCGCGTAGTGCCGATGACACTCCTCACCCCCGTTTTCGCGGTGGGCTTAGGCGTGCTGTTGATGGACGACCCGCTTGGGGTACATAAACTGGTAGGCGGAGGCTTAGTGGTCGCGGGAATCGCCCTGATTGTGCTGAAGTTTGGCAAACGGCGGCCAACCAGGGCGTAAGCGAGAACGTTACTCGGGGCGACAAAATCCGGCCAGCGCAGGCACCGAGACACAGTCGCCTACCTGTATGCCACGTTCCGCAAAGTAGCCCGCGTTAACCTCCAACGCCGCATGGTAGGCCGCCCCGGCAGGATAAGAGGGGCACTCCTGGGGGGCATCAGATTCGCAGGGCGGCATCGTGTTTATAGCAACGATGCGCCCTTCGCCGTCGATATACGCGATATCCAGCGGAATCAGCGTGCGGTACATCCAAAAGGCGTTACCAGCGGGCTGCTCACGCTCGAAGCGAAACAGCATGCCTCGTGTTTCTGGCAGATGTTCACGTCCCATCAGGCCGCGCTGGCGCTGGGAAGCGGTTTCGGCGACTTCGACATCGAGACGGTGCGGGCCACCTTCGCTATGGATCGCCAGCGGCAGCGTGTTGGCTGGCGCGGGTTCAGCTGCCCAAGCCGCTAACAGCGACAGGGGTAAACA
Organism: Halomonas sp. 141; assembly: GCF_002810305.1. Lineage (NCBI taxonomy): Bacteria > Pseudomonadati > Pseudomonadota > Gammaproteobacteria > Oceanospirillales > Halomonadaceae > Halomonas > Halomonas sp. 141. Next base: position 11,871 of record NZ_PINZ01000059.1, on the reverse strand, counting down.
GGCGGCAAGCGAAACACCGGCAGCGGTTTTCAGCAGTTGGCGGCGTGTCAGGGTCATAACAGGTTCCTTTTGTTGTGTGATGCCGTGTGGGTACGCTGCGCGGGCATAAGATGAATCCCCTCAGCCAGCAGCGAGACGTGCACCCTTTCCCCCAAGCTAAGCTGGTTACGTTTGGCCGCGTGGGTGGCGATGTCGAAACGTAGCATATCTCCGTGGGAAACACGCAGCGAGATTGATGTCATGCCACCCAACACCACCATTTCACTGACCGTCGCCGCCACCGGGTTTTCGCGTTCGCCTTGGGAAGGCCGTCCCCGACGATGCAGTACAATATCCGACGGCGGCAGGTACCAGGCCAATGACTCTCCTACTTCACACTGGGCGATACCTTCGCTGACTTCTAGCAGCCATTCCCCCCACCGCAAGCGTCGCCCAGCGTCCGTCTCGACCACTTCCCCGCTAAAGACGTTGTGGCGATCCAGCAACCTAGCGACAAGCGGCGAAGCGGGCTGTCGAAACAGCGCTTCAGGCGTGCCCTGCTGCAGGCTTACCCCGTTATGCAACACGCAGATTTGATCGGCGAGCGCGGTGGCTTCTTCCAAGTCGTGGGTGACGAGAATAATGGGGATAGAAATTTGCTGGCGCAGTAGCGCCAGCTCGCGCTGCAAGCGGCGGCGAGTCACCTGATCCACCGCAGAGAACGGCTCATCCAGCAGCAGCGCTTGGGGTTCTCTGGCCAAGGCGCGAGCCAAGGCCACTCGCTGGCGCTGGCCGCCGGAAAGCTCGCTAGGGTAGCGCGCCTCTAAGCCTTCCAAGCGCACTTTAGTGAGCCACTGAACAGCCTGTTCACGCCTTTGAGCGCGGGGCAGGTGTCCTATGGCTAGCTGAACGTTCTGCAGCGCCGTTAGATGAGGGAACAGCGCATAATCCTGAAACACCATACCAATCTGGCGCGCTTGCGGCGGCAGTGAGTGGCGCTGGCCGCTTTGGGCCAGAAACCACTCCCTGCCCGCGCAGCTCACTCTGCCCTGCTGAGGCTGGTAAAGCCCGGCAATGGTGCGCAGCAAGGTAGTTTTACCACTTCCCGATGGCCCGACCAGCGCCAGCAGCTCCCCAGGGGCGCAGCGAAACGAGGCATTGAGTGGAATCGGGTCGGCCTGTTGGGCGGTCACTATCAGATCATCCACGTGACCACCTGCGCTTGCCAGCGAGCCCATAGACAAGGCCTAAGGTTGCCAGGGAAATGACCAGCAAGAGGGCAGACATGCTCGCCGCACCCTGCTCGTCAAAGGCCTGGACGCGATCATAAATGGCTATAGAGAGCGTGCGGGTCTCGCCATCAATCGCACCGCCAACCAACAAAATCACGCCAAACTCGCCCAGTGTGTGCGCAAAGGTTAGCGCTGCCGCCGATAGGATGCCCGGCCACACCAGCGGCAATTCAATACGCCACAGGGTTTGCCATGGGCTTAGCCCACTGCACCACGCAGCCTCACGCAGGTTCGCAGGCACATGCTCAAAGGCACGCTGAATCGGCTGAATAGCAAAGGGGAGATTGGCAATCAGAGAAGCCAACAAAATACCGCTAAAGGTAAAGTTGAGCCCGCCCCCTGTCAGCGCCGCCCAGGCACCGCCTAACGGTGCATCACGGCCAAACTGCTGGAGCAGATAAAACCCTAGCACCGTGGGCGGTAGCACCAGCGGCAGCGCAATCAGCGCCTCACACAGCCCCTTGCCACGGAACTGTGCGGTCGCCAGCACGCGCCCCCACCAAATGCCTAGAGGTAATAAGAAGAGACAGGTAAACGCCGCGAGCCGCAGCGAGACAGAGAACGCCGACCAGTCCATTAATCGGTACTAAATCCGTAGGTTTCAAAAATCGCTTTCGCATCCGCCTGTTGCAGCCACTCATAAAACGCCTGAGCCACTTCTCCGGCCTGCGGCGTTAACACCATGCGCTGGCGCAGCGGCGTATGCCACGTTTCAGGCATCAACACCGCCTCGCTGCGCTCAGCCAACGCAGGTGCCACCGCTAACGAATAAGCCACCAAACCACCTCGCGCCTCGTCGGAAAGGGCAAACTGCATCGCCTGGGAGACATTCTCCCCTTGCACCCGCAGCGGTTCGCTGGCTTCCCATAGGCCCGCCTTTTGCAACACGTCTCGGGCAGCCACGCCGTAAGGGGCGTGTTCAGGGCTAGCAATGGCGATACGCAGCCGCTGCCCCTCTTCCCAGGCGGTAATGGCCTCCTGCACGCCGACAAGCGGCGCTTGCTCACTGGGTACGGAGTAACGGCCAGCCGGCTGTACCCAGGCTAGCCGTCCTCGGGCGTAAATCACGCCCGCGTTATCCACGTAGCCCTCGTCGTAAAGCGCCTGAACGAACCCTTCATCTGCTGACAAAAACAGCTCGAAGGGCGCGCCTTGGGCGATTTGGCGGCGAAAGTTGCCAGAAGAGCCAAAATTGAGACGCAGCGCCTGGCCGGTTTGCTGAGTGAACTGCTGGGCAGCCTCTTCCAAGGCGAACTGCAGGCTAGACGCCGCCGCCACAATGGGCGCGCCCGCCATCACAGGCGCGCTTAACAGCCAACCGCATAGCAACAGCAGTAAGCGCATATGCTAGGCCTTTGCGCTGTCGGCGTGTTGCTCGGTAATAGCCATCACTTTCATGGTGTTGGTACCACCGTGGGCGTTCATGTGGTCGCCACGGGTCAGGATGACGTGATCACCCGGCTTGGCGACGCCCTGCTTCACCAACAGCGTAAGGGCTTGGTCGTTAAGCTCGGTGGCGGTCATTTTCGAGGTATCGAAGGGAAGTGAGACCACGCCCCGGTACAGGGCCATACGGCGCTGGGCAATCGGGTTGTGAGCCAACCCCACGATAGGCAGGCCCGAGCGGATGCGCGAGGCGATCAACGGCGTGTAGCCCGAGGCGGTCATGCAAGCAATCGCCACCACGCCGTTCATGTGGTTAGCGGCGTACATCGCCGAAAGGGCAATGGTTTCATCGGGGCGGGTAAAGCCTTCGTGGATACGATGGCCCGACTCTTGGGCGACCCGCTCACGCTCGGCACCCAGACAAACACGCGCCATTGCTTCTACGGTTTCCAGCGGGTAGTCGCCCGCGGCGGTTTCCGCAGAGAGCATGACCGCATCGCTGCCATCCAGCACCGCGTTCGCCACGTCGAAAACTTCAGCGCGGGTGGGTAGCGGCGCGGAGATCATACTCTCCATCATTTGGGTGGCGGTAATCACCGCGCGGTTAAGCGAACGGGCGCGTTTAATCATGCGCTTTTGCACGCCGACCAGTTTGGCATCGCCAATTTCCACGCCGAGGTCGCCACGAGCCACCATCACCGCTTCGGAGGCTTCGATAATGCCATCCAGCGTGGCGTCATCGGCCACGGCTTCGGCGCGCTCCACTTTGGCAACGAGGCCAATTTCCTTGCCCTCTTCGCCCAACAGGCGGCGGGCTTCCAGCATATCTTCCGCAGTACGAGGGAAGGAGATCGCCAAGTAATCGACACCAATCTCAACGGCGGTTTTCAGGTCGGTTTTATCTTTTTCCGTTAGCGCGGGAGCCGATAGCCCGCCGCCCTGCTTGTTAATGCCTTTATGATTAGAGAGCTTGCCACCCACCACCACCTCGGTGTGAACCTGCTTGCCCTCTACGCGGGTAACATCCAGCACCACGCGACCATCATCCAGCAGCAGGCGGTCGCCCGCGGTTACATCATCCGCCAGGGTTTTGTAATCGCAGCCGACGCCGTGGATATCACCAGCGTCGCTATCCATGGCCATATCCAGTACAAACGGCTGGCCCTCTTCTAAATAAACCGCCCCCTCTTTAAAGCGAGCAACGCGAATTTTGGGGCCTTGCAAATCGCCCAGCGCGGCCACACTGCGGCCTAGCTGAGCGGCGATTTCACGCACACGGGCAAGACGGCGGCGATGGTCGTCCGCCGTGCCGTGGGAAAAGTTCAAGCGGACCACATCCACCCCCGCCTTCAACATGGCTTCCAGTACGCCTTCACGGTCGCTGGCGGGGCCGAGGGTCGCGACAATTTTGGTACGACGAAGGGGGATATGGGTGTTTGCGCTCATAAATGTCCTAACCGTTCATAGAGTAGAGTGTCAGCTTATCAGCATAACCCAACCAAGATGACACTCGCATGCACTTGCGGTGGGCTATTCCGCTAAAGTGACGGTAACATCCAGGGGATATTCTTCACAGTTATTGCCATCCCCACCGCGATCCACCACCAGGAATTCCCCTTCGCGCTCCAACACCGACTGAATCGCGTGCCAAGTACCGGCGCGGTAGTTCACCCCTTGGCGGCCGTCGGTGACAAACGCCTGCACCTCGTTTGGCGCAATGGTGTCGCCAGGCGGTGCCACCACCACGATAAAGCGCTCCTGATGCAGCGGCATAAACGCCTGACTGCCCTGGGGGTGGCGCTCTAAAAACGTGAGATTGAGCGGCAGCGTCACTGGCTGGCTGACAAAAATATTGATCAGCGTTCGAGCGTTGTCGCCGAGGGTTTCCACCTTGGCGAGATCGTGATGGCGCTTGGTGCGCCCGGCGTTAATCGGAAACGATGCGGAGGTGCGGGCATCGATGACGTCTCCAAAGGGCGCAAACGCCTCCGCCGTCAGCGGTTTTGCCGTCAGATTTAACATAGCATCATCCTAACGAGTATTAGTTATGGTGGGCTTCCCAACTCAGATTTTGAGCGCCGCATGGCGGTTAACGTCTTTGTACAACAGGTAGCGGAACGGGCCAGGGCCACCGGCGTAGCACGCCTGAGGGCAGAAGGCGCGTAGCCACATAAAGTCGCCCGCTTCCACTTCGACCCATTGCTGGTTCAAGTGGTACACCGCTTTGCCTTCAAGTACGTAGAGGCCATGTTCCATCACGTGGGTTTCATCAAACGGAATCACGCCACCCGGCTGAAAGGTAACGATATTGACGTGCATATCGTGGCGCACGTCGTTGGGGTCGACAAAACGCGTCGTGGCCCAGCGACCTTCGGTGCCCGGCATTTCGATCGGTGCGATCTCCTGCTCATTGGTCACGAAGGCTTTGGGCACTTCCAGACCTTCTACATACTCGTAGGCTTTGCGCACCCAGTGGAAACGCACCGGCTCGCGGGTTTCATTGCGCACCTGCCAGTGGCTGCCAGGTGGAATAAACGCGTAGCCACCCGGCCCCATCGTATGGCGCTCACCCGCTAAAGTGAGCGTTAACTCACCCTGCACAATAAACAACACGCCTTCCGCCTGGGGGTCTAGCTCAGGCTTATCACTACCGCCTTCCGGCTGCACTTCCATGATGTACTGGGAGAAGGTTTCCGCAAATCCCGACAGCGGCCGCGCTAGCACCCACAACCGAGTGCCCTCCCAAAACGGCAGGTTGCTGGTCACGATATCGCGCATCACGCCTTTAGGAATCAGTGCATAGGCTTCGGTAAAAACCGCACGGTCAGCGGTGAGTTGGGTTTGCGGCGGGTGACCGCCGGAGGGGGCGTAGTAAGTCGTTTTATTCATTATGATGCTGCCTTTTAACGAGTCGGTGCCGGATGATGCTCCGCCCAGTGGCGGGCGATATCCACCCGGCGTGCTACCCACACTCGGTCGTGGGCTTCAATATGGTCTAAGAAGCGCTGCAGTGCGCGGAAGCGCCCCGGGCGGCCCAACAAACGGCAGTGCATACCAATTGAGAGCATCTTCGGCGCTTCTTCCCCTTCGGCGTACAGTACATCAAAGGCGTCGCGCAGGTAGGTAAAGAAGTGGTCCGCCGTATTGAAACCTTGCGGAGCAGCAAAGCGCATGTCGTTGGTATCTAAGGTGTAAGGCACGATCAGGTGGTTATGCTCAGCCCCCTGACTATCGCTCACCTTGGTCCAGAACGGTAGGTCGTCGCCGTAGTAGTCGCTGTCGTAAAGAAAACCACCTTCGTCCAAAATTAAACGGCGCGTATTGGGGCTATCGCGCCCGGTGTACCAGCCTTCAGGCTTTTCACCATACAAACGCTGGAAGATCTCCATGGCTTTTTGCAGATGTTCGCGCTCGACATGCTCCGGGGTTTCTTGGTAGTGAATCCAACGGTAGCCGTGGCACGCCACTTCATGGCCAAGCTCTTTAAACGCCTGGGCCACGTCCGGGTGGCGCTCTAGCGCCATCGCTACCCCAAATACGGTGAGCGGCAACCCACGACGCTCGAACTCGCGCAGAATACGCCACACGCCAGCGCGGGAGCCGTACTCGTAGATGGATTCCATGCTCAGGTGGCGGTCTGGGTAGCTGGCCGCACCAATAATCTCGGACAAAAACTGCTCTGAACCTGAATCCCCATGCAGCACGCAGTTCTCACCGCCCTCCTCATAATTAAGCACAAATTGAACGGCGATCTTGGCCTTGCCTGGCCAGTTAGCGTGGGGCGGCGTGCGGCCATAGCCGATTAAATCGCGGGGGTAATGAGAGGTCATGAACAGGCTCCTTAACAGAGACAGAGCGTTTTATTTTGTATACAAAATAGCCATTTTGAACGGCCACCGCAATTCGATTCAGGGCTAATTAATTGAGATGACGACGATTTTAGGCGTAATAGCGCGCTAACCCATTGAAACCTGAACACTTGGTCAACTCTACGAACGCCAACCCATCGCATGAAAGGGCTTGCGCATCGCAGAAAAGCGCTCTATTTTTGTATACAATACAGAAAATATTACAGTTGAGCAGATGCGTCGTCGCTAAACACCAAAAATCTGCTGCAGATCCGGTACACTCTCTTCCTCTTCAACCATGGAGAGCGAGGCTTCGATGGCTTTGAGGTGGCGGCTCATAAAGGCTTTGGCGCGTTCGCCGTTGCCGGTTTCCAGGTAGCCAATCAGGTCGTCGTGGTCGTGGGATTCGCAGCCTAAGTGGCCGCGATGGCCGTAGACGGCGAGGATCAGCGAGGAGCGGGAGCAGAGGCGCTCGACGAATTCTGCCAGGGTGGCGTTGCCGGAGAGCTGCGCGAGACGCACGTGAAAATCCGCCGAGAGACGAATCGCCACGCTCTGCTGACCGCTGCGTAGGGCTTGGCGCTCTTGGCGGGCCATCTCGCGAAGCTCCGCCGCCGCCGCGGCGTTCATTCGCCTGGCCACATCGGGCATGAGGCCACACTCGATCAACTGGCGGGCATCGAACACGTCTTTCGCTTCATCGGCGGTGGGGCGCGTCACGCTAGCCCCACGACGCGGGGTCAAGGTAACAAGCTGCTCCAGCGCCAGCCGCTGAAGGATCTTACGAATCCCCGTGCGGCTAATACCGAATACTTCCGCTAGCGCATCTTCACGCAGCCGAGCGCCGGGCTTAAGGCGCTGCTCCACAATCGCATCGCTCACCGCCCGGTAAATCGCTTCGTGGCGCTCATCGCCCTCTTTGTCAGAAGGCCTCCGCTTTAACGCCGCCTGCGCATCACTCATAGTGTCTCCTGTCTGCGACTCTGATTACTCCTCCCAGGCCGCAATGATATCGCGCTCTTCGTCACTCATGTTGGTGATATTACCAAGCGGCATGTAGCGACTGCCAACGACCTGTTGGATTTGCGCTTTGTGACCAAGAATATCGTCCCAGCTATCAAAGGCATAGCCTGCAGGCGGCGCGGAGAAACCGGCATGTTCAGGGTTGCGGGCATGGCACTGGGTACAGTGTTGCTCGATGAGTCCAGATATTTGCGCTTGCGTGGGCGCACCGCCAGCGCCTTCCACAGCGGCACGTGGGCTGGGCGCTGCCACCCAGAACGCGAGCAAAATCAGCCCAACGCCTATCGCAGGATAGGCAGGCTGAACCTTGCCCGCATGCATCAGCACGAAGAACTGACGAATCAGCGCGCCAGCAAAGATGAACAAGGCCATGACGATCCAGGCCTGCTCATGGGAGTAAAGAAAAGAGTAGTGATTACTCACCATCAGCAGCACCACCGGCAGCGTGAAGTAGGTGTTGTGCACCGAGCGCTGCTTGCCGCGCTTGCCATCTAGCGGGTTGGGGGCCTCTCCGGCTTTCATGGCCTTGGCCATGCGGCGCTGGCCGGGAATGATCCAGAAGAAGACGTTGGCCGACATGGCCGTGGCCATGACGGCCCCAGTGAGCAGAAAGGCTGCCCGCCCGGTGAACATCTGGGTGCTCAAATACGCCACGACCACCATCATCACCGCCACGGCAATGCTCAGCAGGCCGTCACGCTGCATATCCGGGCTGATACGCTTGCAAAGCTCGTTATAGACCACCCAGCCGCCCAACAGGAAGCCCAATGCCAGCAGATTGGCTTGCCAACCGGTGAGGTTGGTCGCCCAGGCCCAGTTGCTGTTGGGGTTGACCAGGTAGAAGCCCGGATTGACCATATAAAGAATGACGAACAGCGCAAAGCCAGAGAGCCATGTGGTGTAGGCTTTCCAGAACGACCAGTGCAGGTCGTTGGGGAGCTTGGCAGGGGCCGTGGCGTATTTCTGATTATGATAGAAACCACCGCCATGCACCGCCCACATCTCACCAAACACACCCTTGTCACGATCTTCCTGAGCCTTGGGCGTGCGCAGGCTGTTATCCAGCATGACGAAATAGATCGACTCTCCGATCCAGGCGATGGCGGCGATCACGTGGAGCCAGCGCAGCAGCAGGTTGGCAAATTCGATAGTATACGCTTGCATGTGAAGCCCCCTCAGCTACCGCGATAGGTCGAGTAGCCATACGGCGAGAGCAGCAGCGGTACGTGGTAATGCTGGCTGGCATCGGCCACGCCAAAGCGCAGCGGGATGACGTCCAGGAAGCGGGGCTCGGCAGCCTCGACCCCCTGCTGGCGTAGATAGTCTCCCGCATGGAACACTAGCTCATATTCGCCAGCGGTCAGCGCCTCGCCTTCCAACAGCGGCGCATCACAGCGGCCGTCGCTGTTGGTGACGGTGGTCGCTAACGGCTCGCGCTGGCCACCGGTCAACCGAAAGACCTCGATGATGATGCCCTGACCGGGCTGCCCTTTGGCGGTATCCAGCACGTGGGTAGTCAAGCGTCCCATCGTCACTCCTCATATTGGCAGGGTTATTGGTGTTGTTGGCAGGTTTGACCTATTGGTCAAAGAGTACCGTTGATGCTATTTATTGTATACAGCAATTCCCTTTTCGCACGCGTGGAGAACCCTTGTGCCGACTGAAACGCCTTTGCGACTGTCCCCTGCCCCGAGCCAAAGCAGCCTGGAAACCTTCGTGGCCCACTATGGCGATGTCTATGAACACTCTCCCTGGGTGGCCAAGGCTGCCTGGCAACACGGCCTGGAAGAGGCTCACGACGCCCCGGATGCGTTGGCCGAACTGATGGGCAAGATGCTTCAACAGGCCTCTCCCGAGCAGCAGACGGCCGTCATTCAGGCACACCCTGATCTGGCCGGCAAAGCCACGCTGGCCGGGGAGCTGACCCACGACTCTACCAGCGAACAGGCCGGAGCTGGGCTCGATCAGTGTTCACCGGAAGAGTTTGCCCGCTTCGAGCAGTTGAACGCCGCCTATCAGGAAAAATTTGGCTTTCCCTTCGTGATTGCCGTCAAGGGCCTGGACCGCTATGCCATTCTGGAGGCCTTTGAAAAGCGGTTGAACAACGATCCGGTACAAGAAAGAAAAACGGCCATCGAGCAAATCATCAGGATTGCACGGTTTCGGCTGAGAGCGCGTGCAGGCGACGCCACCTAATGCCCGCTCTTCGGATAAAAAAATGCCGCGCTTCAGGGCGCGGCATTTTCATGGAGCAACCGTTACGATTTGGCAGTATCGGCTGCTTTCTTGGTGGTCTCTTCCGCCATTTTCTGACTTTCCTGCAGGAAGCCCTGGCTGATAGAGGTCACTTTTTCGGAGTCACCTTTCATGCGCTCCATCATGTCGCTGGCCGCTTTCTGCTGGCTTTCCATGGCTTTCTTGAAGCTATCGGCGTCCTTGACGTCGAGCCAGGTGCGCGCCTGGGCGATGGTCATGTCGGAATAGGCGCGTGCAGCATCCATTTGAGCGCCGACCAGCTGCTCGTAGTAGTCCAGCGCTGCCAGTGTGTAAGAGCGCATGGGGGAAACAAACACGGACTCAAACTGCTGGCTGGTTTTTTCTGCTGTCTTGTTCATCACTAAATCTCCTTGAGTGAGCTAGCGGTACGATGCGCTCAACGGCGCCTCTTAATAGGCGGTTGCCGTTGCTAATATCAAAGCTAGCAGCGCTTTTTGTGCAGCGCAACATGATTTTTTTCACCTTCATGCACGCTGCATCGCCATTATCGATGACTCACTCGCGGTTAATCATTATTAGCGGTTTCCGAACAAGTGCTTACGCGCCAGGTCATCCATGGGCGCACCTGCCTGGGGGTTCACATCCTCGACCAATGCATAGGCTTTGCGAATGGCGGGACGCTGGGAAAGCTCTTCGAACCAGCGCTCCAGGTCGGGAAACTCCTCCAGGGTCTGGCGCTGTTTTTCCCAGGGCACGATCCATGGGTAGATGGCCATGTCGGCAATCGAGTAACGGTCGCCGCCCACATAGTGCTGCTGGGAAAGACGCTGGTCCAGCACGCTATAAAGCCGATTGGTTTCACGCACGTAGCGCTCGATGGCGTAGTCGATCTTGTGGGGCGCATAGTGGCAGAAGTGATGATTTTGCCCGGCCATGGGGCCTAGCCCACCCATCTGCCAGTGCAGCCACTGCAGTACCACATAACGCTCGCGCCCTTCTGCTGGCAGGAACTGACCGCTCTTGTCTGCCAGGTACTCCAGAATCGCCCCTGATTCGAACAGCGCCATGGGCTGCCCCCCGTCGCGCGGGGCATGGTCGACGATGGCAGGAATGCGATTATTGGGGGCAATGGCCAGGAATTCGGGGTCGAACTGATCGCCCCGCCCGATATTGATGGGCTTTACACGATAGGCGAGCTTCGCTTCTTCAAGCATGATGGAGATTTTGTGGCCGTTGGGCGTTGTCCAGTAATACAGGTCAATCATTGCCATCTCCTTGTCCATGAAGGGCGTCCCCATACAGGGGTGTGGCCCTTCATGTTGCCTGTGAGTGTCAGCGGCGAGTACCGCTTAGCCTAGTATAGATCACGAATGGTCATGGCCTTGCCCGCCACGCCATCATGCACCGCCAGCATGCGCTGGAACCAGCCGGCCACGGGGTCACGCTCCTCCACCAGCGTTTCGGTCGAGACGCTATAGGCCCACATCATGCTGCCGAACAGCAGGTAATCTGCCCCAGCGGGGGAGTCACCATCGAGGAAAGGGGTTTCCTTGAGTTGTGCACTGACGGGCACCAGCGCCTGATGCAGTTGCTGGCGGCCTTTCTCAGGGTCGTGAACCGCCTCGAGGCTGGCCCCAAAGCGCGCTTCACGGGTGGTGCGGAAGTACTCCCGATCCTCCGGGTGGATGGCTTCCAGCAGATCCAGCACCACGATACGAAACAGCGCGGGCGTAATGCTGCGGTCCACCAGTTGCTTGAATAGCGTGACACGCTGCAAGCCCAGCCCATCGCCCAGCACCGGCGCCTCAGGGTAAGTGGTATCCAGGTAGCGCAGGATATCGAAGCTGTCGGTGACCACCGTGTCGCCATCGGTCAACACCGGCACCTTGTCGTAGTGGGCAAATGCCAGCGCCTCTTTCTGCTGAAACCGCCAGGCCACCGTAGTGTATGCCAGCCCTTTGTGGGCCAGCGCCATGCGCACGCGCCAGCAGTAGGGAGAAAATCTCAAGCGATCATCGCGACCGCACAAATCTTGACGTCCTCCCCGCCCTAAAGGACGGGGATTCCAACTTCTTGAGGGCAACGTCCTGCCCCGAGGCTGAGGATATTCCGGGCCGCATTCACGT
>NZ_PINZ01000058.1:0-14052 GCF_002810305.1 Halomonas sp. 141 | reverse complement strand
CATCGATCTGCTTGCGCATGTCGACCGGCTCGCGACACAGGTAGACGCGCAGCCGGGTGTCCGGCCGGATCATCGGGCCACCTCCACGGCGACGAAGCGCAGCGGCCGGTGGCGAGGTGGCACGAGCACGCCCTGTACCTCCAGGCGCTGCTCCCACGCCAGCAGTGACGCCAGTTCCAGTCCTTGCTCCTCGGCGTATTCACTCAGCGCCAGTTGCCGGGAGGAGGCATGGAACAGGTGGCCCAGCCAGTAGGCCTGTGTCGAGGTCAGGTCGGTCATGGTGTCCTCCTTGCTATCGAATGACACCAGTCTGACGGACACTACTCAGCGGCAGAAGATGGGGTTTGTGGACTTGCAGTTACCCATAAGTGTTTGATGCTGAATATTTGGCAATCCGGGCGCCTTCAACGAGATCGGAGAGCCTGGAAAAACCTCGCCAGATGACCGTAGTTCCAGGCGGTGCGTCGGAGGCGCGGTCGAGGTAGCCGCCGAGCCGTGCGACGGCTCTGATATAGAAGTCCAGATCAAGTGGAGCATCACGCTTACATTCCGGCACCGAACTTAGAAGCAAGCGGCGCTCGGTCTCCGTGAAAACGGCGGCAGGCGATGTAGCCGGAGATCTGCGCCGGAGTATCGTAAGCCACGACACACGCCATGCCACGACGCAACATAGTGCGATGCAGTTGGCAAGGCGGTCGGCCGTCGTCAGACGCACATCCTCGATCCGACAGCCGCTCTTCAGCGTTCTGAAGAAGGTCTCGATAGTCCAACGCAAGGCATACCATTCGAGCTTGTGAACGGCGTCAGCGTGGGTTTCGACAGGAAGGTTCGTGACTAGCTTCCAGAAAATTGGTGCGCGGCCTTCTGGCGGATTGACTTCCTCAGCATGAATGATCTGCAGTTGCTGATGCCGGTATTTCTTTTGTTTTCCGATCGGCGGGCGGACCGCCATCGTTGCATGCCTGACCGTCAGTGTGGCTTGATGTTTCTTACCCTGCGCATCGCGAAAACGGATTTCGTGCGTGCCGCTGGGTTGGACCCCCGCCATCACTCTTGCGATGGTCGTGTCGCCATCTTCGGCGAGGCGATCGACGCAGCTCCGTACCAGAAAGCGGGTTCCGAGATCCTGGGCCAGACAATAGAGCTCGTAAATGTCGCTTTCGCGGTCGCCAATATGCACACAGCGCTCTGGGGCACCGGTTAGTTCGCAGGAAAGGCGCAAATTATCGAGCCACCGCATGCTTTCCTTCTGCTCGATCGGAACCCGGGTCGGATTGACCTTACGTTTGAGCGCAGTAGTCCCCCGAAATCTGTTTCGCGACCAGAACTTGGCCGACGTCAGACCAAGCGGCAGCCCATCCGGCGTGATTGCTAAGCTGGCATGCATCAACAAGCCGCAGATCGTGTGCTTTTGATGGCGCCCCTCCTTCATCTTGCGGCCAGTCGATAAATGGGTGAATCCAATCTTCTCTGGCGCGGAGCGCTTGAAGGAGAACTCCGTGGTGTCCTGCAAGATCAAGATCGGCCCCTCAGTCGCCTGGATACGCAAAGCCGACGCGGCGAAGTGACCCTCGAGAATCTTGTCTTCACTGACATTTTCGTTAGCAAAGAAGCGGTAGGCGGCTTTGGTATTCGACCAGTCCTGGAATGCAGTCGGCAGAGATTTATCCGGCCGCTCTCCGATTGCTGACAACATAATTCCCAGGCGCCGGTTCAGCCGCACATCGCCCAGATCACACCCAGAGGTTTCCGTTTCCACCCAATCCTGCCCCATACGTGCACCCTGTTTTTATGAAGGTGTCAGTCAACGAATCATGCAGATTCATCAGGGTCAAGAGGATGAAATCTGACGGCAGAAAATTTATGGGTAACTGCAAGGTTTGTGGAGCGCTTACGGAAGGGTAAGCAGTATTACTTCGGCATGAAGGCCCATGTCGGTGTCGATGCGGTCACCGGACTGACCCACAGTGTCGCTGCCAGGCGCGGCCCCATCAAGAAGATGGAAGACAGCCCCATGAAAGCGCTGCTGCTGGAATTCGAGAAGGCCAAGGCCAGCATCCGCGCCAAGGTCGAGCACCCGTTTCATGTCATCAAGAACCTCTTCGGCTACCGGAAGGTGCGCTACAAGGGGCTGGCCAGGAACCAAGCACAGCTGTTCACCCTGTTCGCCCTCAGCAATTTGGTGCTGGCTGGACGATGCCAGGGCCATGCTGACGGGGCCAGTGTGTCTTGAATCTGGCCTGGCAGCCGGATAACCCGGCTGCCAGGGTAAAAAGGCCACCTTCCGTGGCCAGAAAGTGACCGTTGACGCGGTGAGTGTGCCGCCCTGAGTGCTTTAGCCGCTCAGAGACGAATTGATCAGCGGTTCCTAAGCAAGTAGTATTGAATAATTACCGCTGCATATCGCTAGCTAAATTGCTAGCATGCAAATTATAGCTAATTTTTGATATGCGCTGATTGGAAGCTGAGCAATGAACACGTTATTAAACAGACTGCCCATGTATGCCAAATTTTCTTTGGTGCTCGCCCTCCCTCTACTTGCCTTAGCATGGTTTGCTATCAATGGTGTGCTTGATAGACAAGCCACTGTCCGGGAATTAAAACAGCTCCAAACCATGACAGCGCTGGCACAAAGTGCTGGAGACTTGATACATCAAATACAAATTGAGCGTGGTATGTCGTCAGGTTATTTAGCAAGTGGCGGCGAGGCCTTTGGTCAACGATTAAGTCAGCAGCGGCCACAAACGGATACTGCAGCGGAGGCATTTATTGAACAGCGTCGAAGCCTGGCGGTTGGCGTTTTAAGTACAGCGGCTAATGAACAGCTTGACCAACTGGAGCGTCAGTGGCAGCGAACAGCCAGCTTACGCCGAGAAATAGATCAACTCTCTATCGAGGCCAATGCCGCATTGAGCCACTATACAGTCATCAACCAGCAGCTCATGGGGTTAATTGGATCGCTTGCTCAGCAAACCCGCGAAGGGGAGATCAGCCGACAGCTGGCTGCTTATTTCAACCTTTTACACGCCAAGGATTTGGCCGGCATTGAACGCGCTATTCTCTCTGCAGCATTTGGTGCAGATGGTATGTCGTTTGAGATGCTCAATCGCTATTTAACACTGATAGGGGAAGAAGCGGCCTTTTTAACAGGCTTTCGCGCCTTTGCTGGCGCAGATCAACGACGCCAGCTTACGGACGCTTTGAGTGGCCAGGAAATTGAACGCTTAATTGAGAGACGAGAGCTTGCTATTCAGCAATATGATGTAGGGGGGTATAACGTAGACCCTAACGAGTGGTTTGAGTGGCAAACGGTCAAAATCAGCCGTCTAAAAAACCTCGAAGACAACGTGTCGCAACAAGTCATTACCACAACGGCTGCGTTGCAACGTGATGCACAGCTTGCCCTCTGGCGCTTCATGATTATTGCGGTCTTAGCCACACTGTTTGCTGTGGCGGCCGCCGCTATGATTGTCCTTACGCTGACGCGTCCTTTAACCGCGGCGTTAAAGAATATCTCTACACGAGGCAATGACTTAACCCAACGGCTTACCGTGCCTGGAACAGACGAACTGTCTAAGCTTTATCATGCGTTCAATGATGCATCACAAGATACAGAAGCATTAATTGGAGAGATCAAGCGCAACGCACAGTCAGTAGAACTGGCCAGTGGTGAAATTGCCCAAGGTAATCAGGATTTGGCACAACGTACCGAAGAGCAAGCGGCGTCATTAGTACAAACAGCGTCGAGCCTTGAGGAGATCACTGCTACTGTGCGCCAAACGGCTGACAATGCCCATGAAGCGCAACGCATGACGCATGATGTGGCTACGGAAGCGGAAGGTGCCGCCGCCATTGCCCAGCAAGCACAACAAGCCATGCAAAACATCCATTCATCTAGTGACCAGATCACGACAATTATTGCAGCGATTGATAACATTGCTTTCCAAACCAATTTATTAGCCTTGAATGCTTCGGTAGAGGCCGCGCGTGCGGGGGAGCATGGTCGAGGCTTTGCTGTCGTCGCTAGCGAAGTGCGTAAGCTTGCTAGTCGCAGTGCTGAGGAGGCCAGCCAAATACGCCAGCTGATTGAAAATAATATCGCCACTATTAATGAGGGTGAGGAGCTAGTGACATCCACCAACAACTCCTTGACGACTATTTCGGAGCGTGTGCAAAAGGTGGCCCGCCTGATGGAAGAAATGGCATCAGCGACCCACGAGCAATCAGCCGGTGTTGAGCAGATTAATCGCGCCATGAGTCAACTAGAAGAGGTGACTCAGCAAAATGCCGCGCTTGTCGAAGAAGTGGCGGCTGCCAGTCGCTCGCTTGATGAGCAGGCCGAAGAAATGTCCGCCCGCATTAGCAAATATAAAGTTGCCGATTCACTCTCTAATACCGCTCGCGGGTCAAAACAATCAGGTAACACTTTATCCGTTGATAGGCAGCACATCAGCTAAGGTGAGCAAAGAAGGGGGAGGTAACTCCCCCTCTTGCTGGGTACGTGATCGAGCAGACTAGAACTTGTACATTGCCCCGATGGAAAACAGATCAATGTCATTATCATTGTCAATATCATACCACTCCCACTCACCTACAATGCCGAGCTGGTCAGTGAACATGTAGTGAGCCCCGAGGCCATACATCAGGTCGGTACCATCGTCGTTAATACCGGCAGCAGCACCGCTCCCTTTAATATCCCACATGATCACGCCAAGTTTGCCGAACACGCCGAACTGCTCGTTGAGCGGCAAAATGCCTTTCGCAGCAATCGTCCAGCCGTCCGCTTCGGCGCTAACTGCCGAACCGTCTACAGACCCACTGACCTCACCAAAATCTACCCAGGCAGCCTCGAAGACGATGTTCGAATTCAACTCCCAGCCGCCGAAGATTTTCCAGCTGGTATCTGTGTCGTCGCAATTGGTGACACCGCCACAGGCATCGATGGTTGACTGACCGATGCTCGTCCCACCATAGAAGCCACTCTCTGCGAGGGCATCGCCTGTCATACCCAGCGTCAATAAAAGTGCGCCCATAATTTTCTTTTTGTTCATGGCCTGCCCCTGCCCTATGTAGTAACCCCAAAAGAAGCATAGAACTGCATGTCAACTTGTACAACGCTGGAATAGCGTATCGGGCAGGGCGACTCTTTCAGGTTGCTAACGATGTTTTGGTGACGCCATTAACTATGGGTTGGTTTGTCCCTGCAGCACTGCTGATGAATTAAGTGTTCTGTATATTTAGCTGCGTTATGGGTGGTCATTTCGCACCACCCTGATAAAGTCCATTGATTAGTAGCATAATGCTGAAAGCTGAATCTTTCTTAGTAAGTGCTAAATGCAGATGACATGGAGCCGTTTGTGCGAGTCAGCGACCAAATCTCAACAAATTTTAGTTTCCTAGCCGAGCATGACGCGCTTTTTGTGCAGTTGGCATCCGCTGCTGAGGGGGCTTTCTCCAGCGACCCTAACACTACCCTTATCAAACTCCGCCAGCTAGGCGAAGCGCTTGCTCAACATCTGGCTGCGCTCTCCGGTATCGAATGTGACGAACAAACCAGCCAGTCGGAGCTTCTTTACCGCCTGAACCGGGAATTGCGGCTGGAACCGCAGATCAAAGAGTTGTTCCATATCCTGCGGATTGAAGGCAACAAAGCCACTCACCAGTTCCGCACCCAACACAAAGAAGCCATGGATGGCCTGAAAGTGGCACGGGCCCTGGCCATCTGGTTTCACCGTTCTTTTGGCAAAGCCGGTGCCAGCTTCAAACCCGGCCCCTTCGTACCGCCCGCCGACCCCAGCGCCCAGCTACGCCAGCTCCAGAGCGACATCGAAAAACTCCGCCACGATCTGCAACACGCCAACATGGCGCTGGAGGGCAGCCAGCAGCTCAGCCAGCTGATCGAAAAAGAGAAGGCGGAATACGAAGCCCTGGCCGTGGCCATGGACGAAGAATCCCGCGCTTTGGCGGAACAGGCCCGCCAGCACGAACAGGCCCTGAGCCAACAGCAGCAGGCCTACGAGCAAAAGATCAAAGCGCTGCAACAGAAGCTCACGGAGCAGGGCGAACAAACCGTTAATCAACAGCGCCAGCAGGTGGCCAAGCAAACCAAGGCCGCCACGGATACTCTGGTACTGAACGAAGAACTCACCCGCATTCTCATCGACCAGCAATTGCAGGACGCCGGTTGGGAAGCAGACAGCCAGGACATCACCTTCCAGAAAGGCGCCCGCCCGGAGAAAGGCACCTATCGCGCGATTGCCGAATGGCCCACCAATCACAATGGCAAGAAGGGCCGGGCCGATTACGTGCTATTTGCAGGCCTTACGCCCATCGCAGTGGTAGAGGCCAAGAAAGAGAACACCAACGTCGCCGGCAAAATCCGCCAGGCCGAACGTTACAGCAAAGGCTTCAAGGTAGACGCACCCTTAGTCGGCGCCTGGGAACTGATGGGCCGTACCATCGCCTGGCCTGCCGATGAAAGCGGCCATTACCACGTGCCCTTTGTGTATTCCTGCAACGGTCGACCCTATATTCCGCAACTGGCGGAACAGTCCGGCACCTGGTTCCGGGATGTGCGCGAACCCAGCAACCTGCGCCGGGCACTGCCGCAGTTCCACACCCCGGGCGGCCTGCTGGATTTGCTGGAAAGGGACAAGGAAAACGCCGAGAAGCTGTTAAAGGAAGAGCCTTTCGGCTACCTGAAACTGCGGGATTACCAACAAAACGCCATTGTCGCCACCGAACACGCACTGGCCCGTGGCGTGCGCACCGCGCTGCTGGCCATGGCCACCGGCACCGGTAAAACCCGCACCATCATCGGGTTGATGTACCGTTTCCTGAAAGCCGAACGCTTTCACCGCATCCTGTTTCTGGTAGACCGCACCGCACTGGGCCAGCAAGCCATCGACGCCTTCAACGAAGCACCGCTGGAACAGAACCACACCCTCAGCAAGATCTACAACGTTGCCGAGCTGGGCGACATGGCCGCTGAAGCGGAAACCCGCATTCAGGTGGCCACCGTGCAGGCCATGGTGAAACGTATCTTTATGAGCGACAACCCGCCGCCTATCGACCAGTTCGACTGCATCATCATCGACGAAGCCCACCGGGGTTACACCCTGGACCAGGAAATGACCGAAGGCGAACTGGCCCTGCGGGACACCAGCCAGTACCTGTCCAGCTACCGCCGGGTACTGGATTACTTCGATGCGGTGAAAATCGGCCTCACCGCCACCCCGGCCAAGCACACCAGCGAAATCTTCGGCAAACCGGTGTACACCTACTCCTACCGGGAAGCCGTGGCGGATGACTGGCTGATCGATCATGAACCGCCCATACGTTACGAAACCCTGCTCACCAAAAACGGCATCACCTTTGAGAAAGGCGATTCCGTCACCGTGCTAAATACCCAGACCAAAGAAGTGGACACCACCGAGCTGGAAGACGAGCTCACCTTCGAGGTCGACGCCTTCAACCGCCGGGTGATCAACGAGAACTTCAACCGGGTGATCTGCGAACAGCTGGTACAGGAGCTGGACCCGTTTGGTGATGAGAAGACCATGATTTTCTGCGCCACCGACCTGCACGCGGATATGGTCAAACGCCTGCTGGACGATGCCTTCAAGGATCTCTACAACGGCCAGTACAACGAAGCCGCCGTGGCCAAGATCACCGGCCAGAGCGACAAGGTGGACCAGCTTATCCGCCGCTACAAGAACGAGCGCTACCCCAACATCGCCATCACCGTGGACCTGCTCACCACCGGCATCGACGTGCCGCGTATCTGCAACCTGGTGTTCATGCGCCGGATACGTTCACGCATCCTGTACGAACAGATGATCGGCCGCGCCACCCGCCGCTGCGACGAGATCGGCAAGACCGTGTTCCGCATCTACGACCCGGTAGACATCTACGCCGCCCTGCAGGATGTAAACACCATGAAGCCCCTGGTGAAAGACCCCAACATCACCCTGGAACAACTGGTGGACGAGCTCACCGACGACGAGCAACTGGAAAAGGCCCTCAACAGCCCCGGTGAACAACCCGATGAAAGCCACGCCGATGTGGTGCTCAGCCAGCTCAGCCAGAAACTTATGCGAGTGCTGCGCAAGGCCGACAACAAAGCCGAAAACCGCCCGGAACTGAAACAGAAGCTGGACGAACTGCACCAGAGCTGGGGTGTGGAACCCAAGTCCCTGCACCAGCATCTGCACCAACTCGGCCCCCGCCAGGCCTCGGAGTTCATCAAACAACACAGCGGCCTGCTGAACCAGCTGGCCGAGGTGAAGTCCCTGGTGGGCAGCGAGTACATGCCGCTGATTTCCGACCACGAAGACGAAATCCGCGAACGTATCCAGAGCTACGGCGAACACGACAAACCAGAAGACTACCTGGACAGCTTCAACGAATTCATCAAACAGCAGCTCAACCAGTCCGCCGCCCTGGCCGTCGTCGTCAACAAACCCCGTGACCTCACCCGGGAACAGCTACGGGAAGTAAAACTGCTGCTGGACAACCACGGCTACTCCGAAGCCCGTCTGCAAAGCGCCGTGCGCAACCAGACCAACAAGGATATCGCCGCCAGCATCATCGGCTACATTCGCCGCGCCGCCCTGGGCGAGCCGCTGATTCCCTTTGAACAGCGCGTGGCCGAAGCCATGGACCGCATCTACACCCAGCACAACTGGACTCCGAACCAGCGCAAATGGCTGGAACGCCTGGCCAAACAGCTGGTGCATGAAGTCATCATCGACCGTGAGTTTGTGAACCATCGCTTTGCCGATGACGGCGGAGCCAGGCAGATGGACAAGGTGCTGGGGGCGCAGCTGGATACGGTGCTGGAGGAGTTGAACGAGGCGATGTGGCCGGAGCGGAGTGCCTGATTCAGCCATGCTTATGGAATCGACACAGGTTTAACCTGTGTCGATTTTTCAGTATTTTTTCGACACAGATCGTTGCTATGTTTACCGCATAAACATAGACTGTCCAAAATACACACCTTTGTCGAAATTTTCAAGGAATTTAAACATGGCCTGGCGACCGGATCAGCCTTACAACCAGTTACCGCCGCTTCCGCCTGCCAAAGAAGTGGCCGAAACTCTGGGCATCCTCAAAGCCTGCATTCCCGCCCGGGCCGCTCTGGCTGAGCTTAAACAGGCCGGTGAGCTGATTCCGAATCAATCACTGCTGATAAACCTTCTGCCACTGCTGGAAGCCAAAGACAGTTCCGAGATCGAGAACATCGTCACCACCACCGACAAACTGTTTCAGTTTTCGCAGGAAGATCAGGGGGCCGATCCGGCCACCAAAGAAGCGCTCCGATATCGCACAGCCCTTTATGAGGGCTTCGTCCATCTTCAGCGCAAACCACTGTGCGCGAGCACCGCTATAGAGGTGTGCAGCACGCTGAAAGGCGTGGATATGGATGTCCGCAAAGTACCCGGGACCATCATTGGCAATCAGGCAACCGGTGAAACCATCTACACCGCACCGGTTGGTGAAGAGGTTATTCGCAACCTGCTCACCAACTGGGAAAACTATCTGCATGCAGACGACGACACGGACCCACTGATCAAAATGGCCATCAGCCATTACCAGTTCGAAGCCATTCATCCGTTCCACGACGGCAATGGACGAACCGGCCGTATCGTCAATGTGCTTTACCTGATCGAACAGCGGCTACTCACCCTGCCCATACTCTACCTGAGCCGCTACATAGTTCAGCACAAAAACGATTACTACCGCCTACTGACCCAGGTTACCCGCACCGGTGAGTGGCAGGAGTGGATTATCTTTATGCTTAACGGCGTGGAGCAGGTATCGTCCTGGACCTGCGCCAAGATCGCCGCCATGAGAAAGCTCATTACTGAAACTGAAGACCATGTCAGACAAGCACTGCCCAAGATCTACAGCCACGAACTGGTCCAGACCATTTTTGAGCAGCCCTATTGCCGCATCAGCAACCTGGTGGAAAAAGACATCGCCAAACGGCAGACAGCATCCAGTTACCTGAAACAGCTGGTCGAGATTGGTGTACTACAGGAAAAAACCGCAGGCAACGAAAAGCTGTTCCTCAATCCGCGTCTGCTACGCCTGATGACCAGCGATAGCAACGAGCTGCAGCCTTACCACTGAATTCAGCAACCTTGAGAACACCCATGACCAACAACGACATCGTCCAGAAACTCTGGAACCTCTGCGACGTGCTGCGGGACGACGGCATCAACTACTCCGACTACGTCACCGAACTGGTGCTGCTGCTGTTCATCAAGATGGTCCACGAGAACACCGAAGCCGGCACCCTGAAAAAGCACCCGCTGCCCGAGGGCTGCCGCTGGAGTGACCTGAACGGCAAATCCGGTATCAACCTGCTGAACGACTACAAACGCATCCTGCTCAGCCTGTCCACCGGCAAGGACGGCGACGGCACACTGGTACACGATGACCCGCTGATCAGCGCCATCTACGCCGACGCCCAAACCCGCCTGCGCGAACCCCGGCACCTGGAGCAGATGATCAAAACCCTGGATCAGATTGACTGGTTCAGCGCCCAGAAAGACGGCCTGGGCGATCTGTACGAAGGCCTGCTGGAAAAGAACGCTAACGAAACCAAATCCGGCGCTGGCCAGTACTTCACCCCCCGCACCCTGATCAACACCATGGTGCGCTGCCTGAAACCGCAGCCCGGGGAGATCATTCAGGACCCGTCCGCGGGCACGGCAGGGTTTCTGATTGCCGCCCACGAATACATCAAAGGCCAGACCGACGACCTGTACGACCTGACCACCGAACAGAAAGCCTTTCAGACCACCAAGGCCTACGTGGGCATCGAACTGGTGCCCGGCACCCGCCGCCTGGCCCTGATGAACTGCCTGCTGCACGGCATGGAAGGCGATGCCGAAGGCGTGGTGCACCTGGGCAACGCCCTGGGCCAGACCGGCGCCGGGCTGGAAAAGGCCGATGTGATCCTGGCCAACCCGCCTTTCGGCACCAGCAAGGGCGGCGACGCCAGCATCACCCGGGACGACCTGACCTACAAAACCAGCAACAAACAGTTGGCCTTTTTGCAGCACATCTACCGCAACCTCAAACCCGGTGGCCGCGCCGCCGTGGTACTGCCGGATAACGTACTGTTCGAAGCCGGCGTCGGCACCGACGTGCGCCGGGATTTGATGAACAAGTGCAACCTGCACACCATCCTGCGCCTGCCCACCGGCATCTTCTACGCCCAGGGCGTGAAAACCAACGTGCTTTTTTTCACAAAAGGAAAGGTCACCAAAGGCAGCGCAACGGATAAGCACCAGGAAGAGAACTGCACCGAACACGTCTGGGTCTACGACCTGCGCACCAACATGCCCAGCTTCGGCAAACGCACACCCTTTGGTGACCAGCACCTGAAACCGTTTGAAGACGTGTATGGCGAAAGCCCCAACGGCGACAGTGAGCGCAAAGAGGGCGAATACAGCTTCCATTCCGAAGACATCGAACTGCCCGAACACAGCGACGAAAACGAAGGCATCGACCCACGCTGCCCGACCGCCAGGGATGGCGGAAGTGCCGAGAATGCAGGAGCGATTCTCGGCCACAGCCGCTGGCGCTGCTTCAGCCGCCAGTGGATTGCCGAACACAAGGGCGACTCGCTGGATATTGCCTGGCTGAAGGACAGCGACAGTGTGGATGCCGCCAACCTGCCGGAGCCGAGTGTATTGGCGGGTGAGGCCATGGGGGAACTGGTTCAGGCGCTGGGCGAGCTGGATGCGTTGATGCGGGGGTTGGGGGCTGAAGAGGAGGCTGATGGGGCGAGGGTGCTTTTGCAGGAAGTGATGGGTGAGGTTAAGTGATGAGCGCAGACTTCCCTCAGTGCTGGCTGCGCGTTCTGCTGAACGATGTCGGCGAGATTGTCACAGGAAAAACCCCAAGCACCAAGAATCCCGATAATTTCGGTGGCAGCATTCCGTTTATCAAACCAGCTGACTTAGATAATGGTGGATACGTCACCCGAACGGCGGACACGCTGACTGACGCGGGAGCAAAGTTAGTTCCAACCATCCCCGCAAATTCAATTCCCGTTACATGTATTGGGAATTTAGGGAAGGTAGGCATTACCAACCAAATCAGTGCCACAAACCAGCAAATAAACACGATAGTGCCGTCTTCTCAGGTCGATTACCGTTTTTTTTATTACCAACTGCAAACCTTGAAGCCATGGATGCAAGAGAATGCATCTGCAACGACAGTCACGATCATCAATAAGGGAAAATTTTCGAAAGCACCCGTGACTCTCCCCCCCCTCGCCGAACAAAAAGTCATCGCCGACAAACTCGACACCCTGCTGGCCCAGGTGGAAAACACCAAAGCCCGCCTCGAACGCATCCCGCAAATCCTCAAACGCTTCCGCCAGTCCGTGCTGGCTGCGGCGGTGAGTGGGCGGTTGACGGAGGAGTGGCGGGCTACTCAAGGAACCAGCTTAGACTCTTGGCAGCAAACTACTTTTCAGAAAATCTGCCGCGAGATTACCGTAGGCTTTGTTGGGCGCATGGCTAACCGATATGAAGAATCTGGTGTACCTTTCTTGCGATCACAAAATGTAAGGGCATTCAGATATTCTGACAAAAATCTGCTCTATATATCCCCGGCATTTCACCAGGAAATCTATAAATCTAGGCTTGAACCCGGAGATTTGGCGATTGTGCGTTCCGGCGCTCCGGGAACTACATGTGTAATTCCTAAATCCCTTGGTGCAGCCAACTGTTCAGATCTTGTTATTGCGCGACCATCTTCTAACTTGCTCCCGGAGTTTGGATGCATTTTTATGAACTCCGAGGTGGCGCGGAAGAACGTATCGGATAACCAGGTAGGGGTCGCTCAGCAACATTTTAATGTTGGCTCAATGAAGAAGATGCCTATTCATCTGCCTCCAGTTGATGAACAAAGCGAAATCGTCCGCCGAGTAGACCAACTCTTCGCCCACGCCGACCGCATCGAACAACAGGTCAACAACGCCCTGGCCCGTGTCAACAACCTCACCCAGTCCATCCTGGCCAAGGCTTTCCGGGGTGAACTCACCGAGCAGTGGCGCAAGGACAACCCGGAGCTGATCAGCGGGGAGAACAGTGCGGAAGCGTTGCTAGAGAGGATCAAGGCGGAGCGGGCGGCATCGAAGCCAGCGAAGAAAACCCGTCAAAAGAGAACCACTGCATGAGCAGTAGACCCGCCTAGGGTTTGTAAGACAGACGAAGTAAGGCATAAAAAAAGCCGCCACGCGTTAGCGTCGGCGGCAGGCTAATGCTTCTACTCTCTAGCGCTATTGTGCCTGCAACATAGGTGTCTCTGGCCGCCAGAAAACGTTTTGCCCAATCCGGCTAAAGCCCCACTGGCTTTTGCTACGAAACGCACGCTGTTGGTTATCTGTCATGGCGCTTTGCCCATCTGCATCACGAATGTAACGAGCAAGTGTCATGGCGGCTGGCTGGCCATAACGCGCGCCCGGGGAAGCGCATGTCCAGATATGGCGTAAGGTCATCGCAATATCAGGCTCATGTTGGTCTAAATAGGCAAGGCCATAGGCACACGCTTCTAGCGTAAACGCATCGTGGCTACAGAGCTTCCACGCCGCGTTAGGCTTGCCTTTCGAGTCGTAGGTATACGTCTTGCCAATATCGTGCAACAGCCCCGCTACAAAGCACGTTTCCTGCATCAGGCGCGGCATAGCTGGCTCATTTAAGCGCAGCATGGCAACAGCATTATTCGCGACGTTCAGCGAATGCTCTAGCAACCCACCTGCATAGGCATAGGCGTGGTGGTAGGTCACGCTGGCGGGTGCATTCAGAAACGCCTCGATACGGTCCTTACGTTCCAATACCCTGGGCACGGTGTGGGCACAATTTGGGCACAGAGCTTTTTGAAATGACAGGCAACAAAAAAGGCAGATCAGTTATTTACTGATCTGCTTTTTTATGTTTGTTTGTTGGCTAACTTCCTGTGACACATCTGTGACGTATATGTGTTCAATGAAGTGATGCCACAGCAACTCATGGGCCTTCACTATTGCTT
>NZ_PINZ01000057.1:0-14419 GCF_002810305.1 Halomonas sp. 141 | reverse complement strand
AGAAAATCAAGCAGTTCAGGCGGCTGGCAACACGCTATGAGCGACTGGCGAGAAACTACCAGTCGCTACTCAACCTTGTATCCGCCGTCATATGGCTGGCCTAATTGTTAACGCTCCCTAGCCGTGGATAGTTTCTCGTTGATCGAGCAAGCTCAGCAGCGCTTGTTCGAGCACACGCTGATGCTCAGTACCCGTTTGGAAGCACAGCAAAAAAGCAGTGAAGCGCTACTCAACGATTACACTCAGCTCGAACAGCGCAGCCGCATCGATCCGCTGACTCAACTTGCCAACCGCGCCTGGCTGGAAGAACAACTGCGTGAGCGCTTCGCGCTATGCCGTGCCCAACAACGCACGCTCTCGGTCGTATTCATCGATCTGGATCACTTCAAGGTGCTGAATGACCGCTACGGTCACCAGGCAGGAGATCAGGTGCTTGCCCAGTTCGGCAGTACGCTGTCGGCCTTGACTCGGGCGGGTGACCTGGCGGGCCGCTATGGCGGTGAAGAGTTCCTGGTCCTCCTCCCCGACGAAACGGCCAGGACAGCCGAACACTTTGCCGAACGGATAGCTCAACGTTTGCAGGCGTCCCCCATGGTTCAGGTGGGCCATGAGTCTCTGTACATTTCTGTCTCGATCGGCATCGCGTGCCTCGACGATGGCGAGTTTGATAACGAACGAGAGATCATCAACGCCGCCGACCAGAGCATGTATGCCATCAAACGCGCTGGTCGGGGCGGTATTGCCGTCTACGGGCGTGATCTTCCCTCTCGTTAACGATTCATCGCCTGCGGCAGGTACAGCGCAATCTCAGGGAAGATATGCATCAAGGCGATTGCCAACAGCAGAATCAGTGAAAGGCACAGTATTTGTTCGACAGCACCAAGGAAGTGCCAGATTATGCTACTCGCTGGCTCTGGCACTGCAATCACAAACAACCCAACATGGGACTCGAAGGAGCCACACCTCAACAAAAGCTGCTCATGATGGCCTAAGTGCTACTTTTGAAGCTCTCTCAAAATGAGGGGATAATCGTGGCATTACATAACGACAGCAATAGCTTTTACAGCGAAGCAGCTGCCCTAGCGGCTTGGTCATACAAACCTGACATAGCTCGCAAAATGCTGGCTAAACGGCTGATTTCGCTGCGTTCAATACCCATTGAGTCAAGTGACTCAATGAGGCACGACTCCCGAATTTCGGCATAGCGATTACACGCATCATGCCCCTGCTCTGTAGTACTAAACAGCGTTTCTTTACCGTGTTTTTCACCTACTACCAATCCTAACTTTGAGAGCTTACGCAATGCATAGGCCACTGTATGCGTATCTTCAACGTTGAGAACCAGGCAGATATCTCCCTGCCGTTTTGCCCGTGCCCGATGATTGACACTATGAAGCACTAAAACATCAAGCGCCCCAAGCTCAGGATACCCCGTAGCCGTCATGCAGCGCACCATCCAGCGGTTGAACGCATTGCTGGAGATAATTAGTCCAAACTCGAACTCCGAAAGCTCTTGCGCTTTGTGGGACAGGTGTTCTGACGACACGATGGGATTTCTCTTGAGGGGCACAGTCTGTCTCTCTTCACTCATAGGCATGCTCTTTAGCATTTGATTTTGAAAATTTTTTCGTCCACAACGGAATTAAGGAGCCCTGTAATCGATTTATGGCATGGGGCTTGGCTAACGGCTAGCTCATGATACCTCAACCTGCCTGCCCACATTGAAATGGCGAATACCCAATTGACATGCAAACATCATACATATAATTTCCATATGAATTACACAAAAAATACAGGCAAAATTGTGCTATCAATACCACCTCTGCTGTCCGTGCAATCCCTTGATGTCACGTTCGGATCCCACAGGGTCGTCCAGGATCTCACGTTTGACCTTCACGCTGGTCAAACCTTGGCGATCGTCGGCGAGTCCGGGTCGGGCAAATCCATGGCCTCACTCGCCATAATGGGTCTAGTACAGTATCTCAACGCAACCATCGCCAAGGGACATATTTTTTATCGCAATACGAGCGATAAAGCGCCGCTGGATTTAACAACGCTTGCTGACAAGGAGATGCGCAAGATCCGTGGAAAAGAGATCTCAATGATCTTCCAGGAACCGATGACATCACTCAATCCGGTTTATACCATCGGCGACCAGATCACTGAAGTGCTCCTGCTTCACGGCGATTACAGCAAAGCGACAGCACGCGAAGAAGCTTTAAAGCTACTGCGCTTAGTCCGCTTGGCAGATGCCGAATCGCTTTTGAAACGCTACCCACACCAGCTTTCAGGCGGTATGCGCCAACGAGTAATGATCGCCATGGCGTTAGCTTGCAAACCCAAGGTTCTCGTGGCCGATGAGCCTACCACAGCGCTAGACGTTACCATTCAGGCGCAGATTCTCACCATCATTCGCGATCTCCAGAAAGAGCTCGGGATGGCCGTAATTTTCATCACCCATGACATGGGCGTTGTGGCGGAAGTAGCCGACCACGTAGTAGTGATGCGTAACGGCAAGAAGGTAGAAGAGGCGAATGTCTCCACATTGTTCACCTCGCCTCAGGCCCCCTACACCCAAGCACTACTAGCGGCAGTGCCCAAACTTGGCAGCATGCAGGGTGAAGCCCTTCCTCGGGCTGAGCCGCTTATGACCTTTGATGGCGAAAAGGTCGTTACCCAAGGTGTATCTACGCTCCAAGATACCGTGCGTGCGCAAGAAATACCGGTGGTCAGCGTGCGTAATCTGGTCACACGCTTTGATATCAACAAAGGTTTTTTTGGCGGGGTGAGCCATCGCGTCCACGCTGTTGAGCACGTCAGCTTCGACATCTTTCCTGGAGAGACACTGGCGCTAGTGGGCGAATCAGGCTCGGGCAAGTCCACCATAGGACGAACTATCCAGCAACTGCAGAAAAGTACCAGCGGCGATATCACCTTCTCCGGCAGGCCGGTCGTACAAATGTCACGCAGCGAAAAAATGAAGCTTCGCCAAGAAGTGCAGTACATTTTCCAGGATCCCTTCGCATCTCTCGACCCACGAAAGACCGCTGGTTTTTCCATTGCAGAACCCATCCACACTCACCACTTGATAGCTAACCAGCAACATATCAAGCAACGAGTCAGCGAGCTGCTTGAACGTGTAGGTTTGAAACCAGAACACGCCAACCGCTATCCACACGAATTTTCTGGCGGCCAGCGTCAGCGCATCTGTATCGCTCGAGCGTTAGCCTCCAAGCCCAAACTTATTATTGCCGACGAGGCACTGTCTGCACTAGACGTTTCCATCCAAGCGCAGATCATTCATTTGATGATGCAGCTTCAACGCGAGGAAGGCTTGGCATACCTGTTTATTAGCCACGACATGGCGATAGTGGAGAAGATGAGTCACCGTGTAGCGGTACTGCATCTTGGCCAAATTGTCGAAATAGGGCCACGTCAAAGAGTTTTCGACGCGCCTCAACACTCCTATACAAAGAAACTCCTCTCCGCAGTGCCCGTGGCCGATCCGCAACATCGGCGCGAGCACATGCTGTTAGACGGTGATATTCCGAGCCCAATCCGCAGAGTGGGCGATGAACCCACCATTTATCCTCTTGATGAAATAGCCACCGGTCATTTCGTTTCCCGCGACAGCACCTTGCCCCACTTGTAGCGCTTTGTTTCCAACCTGAACAAGAAACCATAGAGAAGACGATCAATGAAAAAGACAACTCTATTTCAAGCTTGCACCCTAGCTGCTGCTCTAGCCGCCTCTGGAGCGAGTCAAGCAGGTTCACTGACCATTGCCTCTCCTCAGGATCCAGGCAGCTGGGACCCAATCGATACCTTTCTGGTCAACTGGGCATCGGTGGCCACTAATATCTTCGACGGCCTAACCTATCGTGGCCCAGATCTTGAATTGGTACCTGGCCTTGCTACCAGCTGGGAAGAGTTGGATGAGGGCAAACGCATCCGCTTTTCGCTGCGTGAAGGCGTAATATTCCATAACGGCGAGCCCTTCAATGCCGACGCGGTAAAATTCACCTTTGACCGTCTACTGGGGGAAGAAGGCGCCCGTGGTCCTCAACGCTCCAACTACACGGCGATTTCTCATGTGGAAGTTATCGACGACTACACCGTTGATTTTTTCCTTTATAACCCAGACCCGGTCTTGATGACCAAATTGGCTGGATACGGCGCAATGATCGTGCCGCCAAGCTATATCGAAGAGCATGGTGACGATTACTTCAACATCCACCCTGTAGGCACAGGCCCTTTCAAAATGGTCGATTACACGCCACGCTCCAATGTGAGGCTAGAAGCCTTCGCCGATCACTGGGGTGGCGCACCGAAGCTCGATAGCGTCACTTACCGCTTCATTTCCGAACCTTCCACGGCCGTTGCCGAACTGCAATCCGGTCGAGTGGATATCGTCTTGCCACCAACCATTCCTATCGGCATGATCGACTCGATCAACGCTCACCCCAATACACAAGTGGTAAGTGTCGCCTCACCCACCGTTGAGGCACTACGCTTCAATACCCAGTCAGGCATCACCGCCGATGAGCGAGTCCGTCAGGCGATCATCATGGCAGTCGACCGTCACGCCATTGTGGACTCCATTTTGGCTGGAGAAGGCAGTGTGATTGCCAGTTTCCAAGGCGAACAATCCTTCGGCTTCGACCCGGAACTTGAGCCCTACCCCTTTGATCCGCAGCGCGCCCAAGAACTGCTCACAGAGGCCGGTATCGAGCCAGGCACGACCCTACAAATCGACGTGCGCGGCAACGACGCTACTTTTACCGAAGTGGCCCAGGTGGTTGCTGCCTATCTGCAGGGAGTGGGCCTCAACGCCTCTATTCAACCCTACGAAACCAACGTGTTGCTCAACGACATTATTCCAGCGGGGCGCACAGGTGAGATGTTCCAGCAAAAATGGGGAGGCTGGACTTTCGATTTCGACAACACCGCGTATCTGATGTACCACTCCGGCGAGCGCTGGAACCCCTACGATAGCGATACCACGCTCGACGAAATGCTCAACTCACAGCGCAGCATCACTGACCGCACCGAGCGAGAAACCTTATTGCAGTTCGTTGCTCGCTATACCAAGGAGCGAGCGCTTGAAATGCCACTTTATAGCTTGAACGCGCTTTATGGGGTAGGCAATCGAGTTGAGAACTTCGAACCCGCCCCAGACAACCGGGTTCGACTTACCGACGTCGACGTCGCCGAATAAGCCCAATCCGCCGCCGCCTTAAAGGCGGCGGCCTTCTGTTTCGAGGGTAAACCACGTGGCCAAGTTTCTTTTCTACCGATTGCTGCAAGCGCTATTCGTGCTTGTGGCGGTAACGCTGATCGTGTCGTTTGCGATTCGCCTGACCGGCGACCCCGCCATCATGCTTGCCCAAGGGGCGGGTAGTATCACCGAGGCGGATCTGGCGCGCATTCGCGAAGCACTCGGGCTCAACCAGCCGTTTTTGTTGCAATACATGGAGTTTCTGAAAGGTCTGTTCACCGGCGACTTAGGCCGCAGCTTCATGGGCGGCACGCAGGTGAGCGAACTAATCGGTCGAGCACTCCCAGCAACCCTAGCGCTGGCGTTTGCTTCGCTATTTGTCTCTATCGCGCTATCGATTCCGCTAGGTGTTAAGGCCGCCGTCTCCCGCGGCAAATGGCCCGACCAAGTCATCCGGGTTATTTCACTAGTTGGCCTCTCCTTTCCTAACTTCTGGCTGGCCATCATGCTGGTGCTGCTGTTATCAATCACTTTCAATCTACTGCCGCCCAGCGGCATGGAGGGATGGCAGAGCTTCATTATGCCTGCCGCCACCATGGGTATCATTCTGACTGCCACCAACGTACGTCTGGTCAGAACTACCATGCTGGAAACACTGCGCTCCCAGTACATCATGGTGGCACGCGCCAAAGGGCTTTCCAATTCGGTAGTACTCTACAAGCATGCGCTGCGTAACTGCTCAATCCCGCTAATCACCTACTTCGGCTTGCAGTTTGGAGGGCTCTTGGGCGGTATCGTCGTTGTCGAGAGAGTATTCAACTGGCCAGGGCTAGGTACACTGGCCTTCGACGCCGTTGCCGCCCGTGACTATCCAGTATTGCAGGGTGTAATCACAGTTCTGTCACTTCTGATCATCTCAATCAACCTGCTGGTCGATGTCGCTTATGGCTTCGTCGACCCTCGCGTGCGCAAGAGTTAGGTGGCCTTATGTCGTTAAATTCTCTGAGACTTCAGCGTTTCAAAAACTTCGAGTTTATTACGGGCGCCCTGCTAGTAGGAAGCATCGGTTTAGCGGTCCTGCTTTCAGGCTGGCTGTTTCCAGACGGTGGCAGCGGCATCAACCTCGCCATGCGCCTCACTCCACCTCTAACTGACGGCAGCTTTCCTCTAGGTACTGACCCGTTGGGTCGCGACGTACTGGCCCGAGTCATCATCGGTGGGGAAATCTCGCTCAAGGTAGGTTTCTATTCCGCACTAGGTGCGGTAGCACTGGGTATCGTCATGGGGCTTTTGTCAGGCTACTACGGCGGATTCATCGACATGATCGTCATGCGCTTTGCCGATGTGCAGCTCGCCCTGCCGTTCATTCTGCTGGCTATTACCTTTATTGCAGTCATCGGTGGCGGGCTGACCAACATGATCATTCTGCTGATCGTTTCGCAGTGGGTACAGTACGCTCGTTTGGTGAGAGGTTCGGTGCTGTCGCTCAAGGATCGCGAGTTCATTCTATCGGCCCAAGCCATAGGCGTACGCGACTGGCGCATCCTGTTCCAGCACCTACTGCCTAATCTACTGGGCCCGGTCATCGTACTAATGACATTGAACGTAGCCAACAACATCCTATTAGAGAGCAGTCTAACCTTCCTGGGTCTTGGCGTGGATCCAGTCATACCGAGTTGGGGTGGCATGCTGGCCGAAGGCCGCACCTATTTACAGACCGCTTGGTGGGTCAGTGTCTTTCCTGGCATTGCCATTCTGCTCACCGTGCTAGGACTCAACCTTTTGGGTGACTGGCTGCGCGACACTCTAGATCCCACAGGGCGGACCTCACAATGACTGTACTTCTGGACACTACCTTCGAGCGCAGCGTCGAAGCAATCGCATCTCAGTACCGAAAGACTCTATCACCGGGCGACAAGCTCTCCGCTTGGGTATTCGACGATCGTACCGCCCGCCATCGCGCCGAGCAGATGCTCAAGGATCAAGGGATTGAGGCACGCTTCTACAGCGCTTACAAACCCTTGGTGCATTATGTGATAGAGGAGCTAGACATACTGCCTCTTCGTGCGTTGCACATCCGTTACCCGGCACCCATCGAGGCTCCTAAGCGTTTCCTGTTGGAGGCTTACCCGTTAGCAGGCCTCCTCGGCGAAAGCGTCGCACTGAGCTGGGAGGCGGTCACTTGTCAAACTCAAACTATGCTATACCACTACGAGCTGGCGCTGACATATGCAAACGGCACCCAAGAGATGGTGCGTGTGGAAGCACCCAACCGTCATCATTTAGACCACGTAGGGGCTTGGCAACTCTCGCCCTGCGGTTGGGTCTACTGGCAAAGCACTAGCGGCTATAGCGGCAGCTCTCTCTACACCTGTGACTATGTCCAGCTCTTTGAAACGGCGATAGACGCGATTACCCAAGCCGAGTGGCCCGCCGAGCAGCCATTTTTCGAAGAGCTCAATATCAGCGTTACTCTACCATGCCAGGATACGCCGCTGGCCTTCGGACTCGAGCATATGAGCCTGGCCGAGGGACTGCACGAGGAGCTCTATTTCTCGCTATTGGAGGTCTACCAAAAACTTTCTGGCCTGCCACTGGGCGACCGCTCAATCCAGCCAGGTCAGATTGTGCCGGAAATCAAGACCCGCACCGAGGCACCGCCGTCGCTTACGATCACACTTCGTCCACTAAACACTGACGATGCTGCTGCTGAAGAAATCACTATGCTCGACAGCGCCGAGCACCCATTGAGTGCTGCCAAGATACACGCCGAACTCGACACCATTGAGGGAGAGGCACTTCATGCCAAAAGCCGGAGTGGGCGTAAATTATCTGCTCGCTATCACATAGGGCAAGAGCGGGCAGTGATTATCAGCGCCGCGCAGCACGCCAACGAACCTTCTGGTATCGTAGGCGCCTTGCGCGCAGGGCAAGATCTATCGAGGCAGG
Source organism: Halomonas sp. 141 (assembly GCF_002810305.1). Classification (NCBI taxonomy): domain Bacteria; kingdom Pseudomonadati; phylum Pseudomonadota; class Gammaproteobacteria; order Oceanospirillales; family Halomonadaceae; genus Halomonas; species Halomonas sp. 141. Next base: position 6,252 of record NZ_PINZ01000057.1, on the reverse strand, counting down.
CAGGTTCGCATTTCGTGCTTTCACCGCTCGAAAACCCAGATGGCTACCATCTACAGCAGCGCCTGGTTGCCGAACAGCCAAATCACATGCACCATGCTGCGCGCTACACGGCTTTCGGCAACGACCTTCAGGCCCAGCCACTGGGGGGAGAATTCGAGCTGGCCATTCGCGAGCGCGCCAAGGCGGCAAGCGGAGCGCAGTTACACATCAACCTGCATGGTTACCCCGCCCATGAGTGGACCCGCCCGCTGACCGGTTACGTACCTCGCAACTTCGAGCTGTGGTCGATACCCAAGGGGTTTTTTCTCGTCCTCCGCTATCACCAACACTGGAAGGCACAGGCTGAAGCACTGCTCGAACATGTCACGGAACATCTAGCGAACGTGCCGGGGCTGGTGGCCTACAATCGACGTCAGATCAAAGCTTTCGAAGCTCACGCTGGCCGCTTGGAATTTACCATAAGAAACGATATTCCTTATCTACTCACTCGTGACGATACCCAGCTCACTCCACTCCAATTGATTACTGAATACCCAGACGAAACGATCTACGGCGATGATTTTGTCATGGCCCACCAAGTGCAGTATGAAACCATTATGAGCGCCTACCAGAAGTATCAGTTGATAAAGTTGCCCGCAACTTCGCAATAATCAGCGCTTTTCAGGAGAGTCAACTATGAGCACAATGCTCCCCCTTCTCAACTGCGACATGGGCGAAAGTTTCGGCAACTGGTCGATTGGCCTGGATGCGGAGGTCATGCCCTACGTCGACTGCGCCAACATTGCCTGCGGCTACCACGCCTCCGACCCCCATGTGATGCGCAAGACGGTGGCGCTGGCGGTCCAGCACGGCGTGAAGATCGGTGCGCACCCGGGCTATCCGGATCTCATGGGCTTTGGCCGCCGCTCCATGGCCTGCACAGCGGATGAAGTGGAAGACATGATGCTCTACCAGATTGGCGCGCTGGCGGGTATTTGCCAGGCAGAAGGCACCGCGCTGAGCTACGTCAAACCCCACGGGGCCATGTACAACGACATGGCCGCCAACCTGGCGCTGCTGGAAGGCGCCATGCGCGCCGTGAAAGCCTTCGATGCCCGCCTGCCGCTGATGGTGATGGCCACTGCCGACCCAGCGCCGCACCGTCAGCTAGCGGAAAAAATGGGCGTCACGCTGTGGTTCGAGTCCTTCGCTGACCGCGCGTATGAGGCCAACGGCCATCTGGCCTCTCGTCGCCTGGCGGGGGCCGTGCACCACGACCAGACCACCATCGTCGCCCAGGCGGTTGCCTTGGCCAAAGGGGAGGCCCTCACCGCCCGAGATGGCAGCGCCTTGCAGTTGCCCTGCGACACGCTCTGCGTGCATGGCGACAACCCCGAATCCGTGGCTGCCGTGCGCGCCATTCGCGAGGCCTTTACGGCGCTGGAGTCCGCGTGAAACTCCGCCTGGAAACCGCCGCCATGGACGCCTTGACGGTGCGCCTGTTCGACGCCATCGATGAACGCAATATGGCCTGGATCATGGCCGCCGACGAGGCGCTACGCCGCGCCTTTGATGATGCGCTGATCGACCTGATTCCCTCGTACACCACCCTGCTGGTGCACTACGATTGCCAGAAGCTCACCTTTAGCCAGGCCACGACGCTGGTGCGCAGCGCGCTGCACGATCTCACCCCTGCCGACACCCAGCAGGGGCAGCTGCACGAGATTCCCGTGTGGTACGACGAGAGCGTTGGCCCCGAATTGCCATCGGTAGCAACGCGCGCCGGGCTCAGCGTCGATGACTTGATCGAGCGCCACTGCAGCCACGATTACTGCGTGTTTGCGCTGGGCTTTGCCCCTGGCTACGGCTTCATGGGCCTGGTAGATGAGGCCATTGCCACGCCACGATTGAAAACGCCCCGCCGCCGCGTCGCGGCGGGCAGCGTCGGCATTGCCGACCGACAAACGGCCATCTACCCGCTGCTTTCCCCGGGCGGCTGGAACATTCTGGGTAGAACCGCCGTGCCGCTGTTCGAGCGCGCCAAGCGCGGCGAACCGCTGCTGCGCCCCGGCGATAAAGTGCGCTTCAAGGCGATCTCTAAAGCCGAGTTCGAAGCAGCCGGCGGCGACACCACCCCGCTGGAGGAGCGCCCATGAGCCAGCCCATGTTGACCGTCAAGCAAGCCGGGCCGCTGGCGCTGATTCAGGATGCAGGCCGCTTCGGCGTTGGCCACCTGGGCGTTACCCAGGGCGGTGCCGCCGACTGGATTGCCTTCCGCTGGGCCAACTGGCTGCTGGGCAACCCCCTGCATAGCGCCGCCCTGGAAATCGTCATGGGCGGCAACCTGACCCTGGTGGCCAACCAGGACGTACGCCTCGCTATGACCGGGGCCGACCTGGCCACCACACTGGACGGCCAGCCCCTTGCCCCCAACGCCAGCTTCCTGATGCAGGCGGGCCAAACGCTGGTTTTTCGTCAGCCAAAGCAAGGCCTGCGCGCATATCTCGCCTTTCCCGGCGGGCTCGATGCACCCGCCGTGCTGGGCAGCCGAGCATGCACCGCCCGAGAGCAGATCGGCGGGCTGCATGAAGATGGCCAGCCGCTCAAAGCGGGCGATACGCTGACCTGGAAAGGCATTTCGGCGTCGGTGCGCACGCTGCCCGCCCACGCGGAGCTGCCAACGGCTGCGATTTCTAGCACGCCGCAAACACTACGACTCGATATGGTGCTGGGCTCCCAGGCCGCCCACTTTGCCGGGCGCAGCCTGTTCGATGCCTTCAACCAGCCCTGGACGGTCGACCAGCGCGCCGACCGCATGGGCATTCGGCTCACCGGCAAAGCGCTGAACAGCCGCCTGGGCGGCATTGTCTCGGAAGGGATTCCTTTAGGTGCCGTGCAGATTCCTCCCGATGGTCAGCCGATCATCCTGATGAACGACCGCCAAACCATTGGGGGCTACCCGCGTTTGGGCGCCCTCACGCCTATGGCCTGCGCCCGGCTGGCACAGTGCCTGCCGGGTACAGAAGTGCGTTTGCAGCCGATCAGTGCGACGCAGGCGCAGGCGGCGTATCGCAAGCAGCTCCAAGGTTGGCTATAAAAATGAATGGATCTGCTGCGTTGCTCCCAAAGCGGCGCCATACTCTTTTCTAATTCTGAGTGTTATTGGTCTTGAGCTGCCGGGCATTGAGGTGGTCGGCAGCAAACGTAGTGCTACAGGCATCGCCAGCACCTCGACCCACACCGATACCAAAGAAGCTCATATCGCCTTGGCCAGCACTCAGCCCGACGCTGGTGCTGTATGCCTCATAGCTGGCGCGGTTGTCGATGTCACTTAAGGTCAGCGCGCCGCTTTCTAGCGCCTCAGTGGCGTTTTGCCCGGCGGTGGTGAAGTGGTTACCACCTCAATCATCTTGCCAGTTTTGAAGTGACCCCCTTCGTAGCTGCACAGGTTATAGTGCAGCCATCAGGAGGACGATATGAGTCACGAACCTACCGTTAAACGCTGGACCGCCAAGCGCAAGGCCTCCGTGGTCATGGACATTTTCAAAGGTAAAGCCACGGTTGCCGAAGTCGCTCGGGAGCACGACCTCACCGTTTCAGACGTCGAAGGCTGGATGGAGGAAGCGCAGCGCAGCGCAACATGGAAAACGGGTTCCGAGCCCGCCCCAGGGACATGCGCGAGCAGTACGAGTCCGAACTGCGGGAAACCAAAGAAGCCTTGGGTGAGGCCCATCTTCAGATTTATGCCTTAAAAAGTTCAAACGCCTGCTCGACGAGGACGAGAATTCGTAAGGTCGTTGCAGGCGGAAATGGCCCAGAAAGGCCACGTGGTCTCGCTCGTCAAGCTGTGTCAGTGGCTGGGGCTTCCTCGAAGGACGTTATATTACCAGCCCAGGACTCGTTGCCGTATCATCAATGCTGAGCTGGTTAGCCGGGTAAAACTGGCCCTGGAGCGCTTCCCAACTTACGGCTATCGTCGTCTGGCGTGTGTTCTGGGAGAGAATCGCAAGCCTATACAGCGCATCCTTCAGCTGAAGGGATGGCAGGTGCGCAAGCGGCCTCAAGGCTGTCGGCCTCGGGCCAGGAGCCTACCGTCCATCGCCTCAAGGCCGGATGAGCGTTGGGCGACCGACCTGACGTACGTGTGGTGTGGAAAGGATCGGCGAGCCAGTCTGGCGGTGGTCATCGACTGCTGTACACGTGAGATCCTTGGCTGGCGGTTATCGGATAACGGCAGTAGCAAGACGGCTGAGGCGGCGTTGGAAGAAGCGCTCATCTATCGCCTGGGAGCGCTGGGGAGAGTTCACTCACCTCTGGCACTGCGTTCCGACAACGGCCTCGTCTTCAGCAGTCGACACTATACGGCGACGGTGAAGGCCTACGGGCTCACCCAAGAGTTCACGACGCCCTATACCCCGGAGCAAAACGGACTGGTCGAGCGCTTCTTCCGGTCCTTGAAGGAAGAGTGCATCTGGCAGCACCGATTCGAATCGCTGGGCCAGGCGCGGGCAGTGATCAGTCGCTGGATCTGGTACTACAACGAAGAGCGGCCACATCAGTCCTTGGGCTATGTGGCACCCCGAGCACACCCGGCATTAGCCGCGTAGGGTGTGCAGAAACCAGGGGGTCATTACAATAGACACCAAGCACTAGACTGGTTAGCCACTCTAATACTGAATTTCAATTTAGTTGCATGTCAAAAATGAGACTTTCCCTTTTCTCGGCTTTTTAAATTTATAATGAGGGCAATAGTTAACAAAAAAATATAAATTAAGGAGATAGTGCTTGCAGCATTACGGTAACCAAAAATGTCAATTAAATGACCACCAGCTAGCAAACCAATTGCCAAACCAAGTTCTGCAAAACATCTAAATAGCGAGTAAAACTTAGCTTGATCTTTCTTTGATGATTCGCTATTAACAATAGATGCCGACCCTACATCAAAAAGAGGTATCCCAAAAGAAATAATCAATATTGATAAAAATGAAGACAGTAGTCCAGTTGATAGGGACAGCAGAAAAAAACCTAAAGAAAAAACAATAAAACCGAGAAGCACCGAGTTCATTTCATCCTTAATACCTTTCTTATAGATTAATATACTTGACATCATTGCCCCTAGAGACAGTAAGAACATTGCAAAGCTATAACCTCTCTCCCCTGACAACATAATTTCATCGTAATAAACAGGCAAAAACACCCATAAAGAAATTGAGTAAACAGGGTTTATAAAAACATATAAAAAAGCCAACCTAGCCAGTTTGGAGTTTCGGAAATACCTAAATAAAGAATTTTTAAGCGACTGTAAAATCAATTCTCTATTGTTATGATTTTTTTCTTTCGGAACAACTATTTCAATATAACAAGAAAAACAAATAAATACATGAAAGACCATGGTAAGAACAAATATCAAACTTTCCGAAAAATAAAAAAGCATTAAGTAAGCAACTAAGGGACCTGTCAGCCTTCCTGCTCTTTTTGAGATATCAATTAAAGTATTTGTCTTGACATACTCATAACCCATAGAGATTTCAGCAACAATTTTTCTCGTTGCAAGCATATCAAAAACTTTACAAGATGAATACAAAAACACCAAAAAACAAAACAAATAATAATCTAATATCCTAATGTAAAAAAACATTGGAATACCCACCAATATAATAGAACTTAACAAATTTGCAAAAAATATAGTCTTCCCAGGCGATAATTTATCAACCAAGAATCCAATCAATATAGAGCACAACCAATATGGCAACCTTGATACAAAAACAGCTATCCCAACTGAAGCTGCAGATTCTGTTAGCTGCCAGGCAAACCAAACAATTATCAATTCAGACAAATGGTCTGCCAAATAAAAAAAATATCTGCCAGACCAAAATGGTTTAATCATGAGTGTGCCGTTTTATTTGATGCAAATTATATTAAAAAATCACTATTAGATTTTAAATCAAATTCTACACAATTCTTTTTTATCATATTTTTAGTATAAATTTTGTAACTATTCAGGTGGCTGCGGATGGGGTATCGCCAACCAGCTGATTTTTCTGGCATAGTGCACAGCATCATTCGGCACACCTATGCGGCGATATGACCATCAGCGATATCAACGTCGACGAGGCCCTGGAGCGGGTCCGGCAGCAGCTCAAGGAAGACCAGACGGTCTCGCCGTCGCTGCGTGCCGCCATCGATGTGCTGATGCTGCTGGTCAAGCTCATGGCCGATCGCCTGGCCACCAGTAGCCGCAACAGCAGCAAGCCACCGTCCCAGGATCCCAAT
>NZ_PINZ01000056.1:0-16007 GCF_002810305.1 Halomonas sp. 141 | reverse complement strand
CCTGTGTAAGCCCGGTCACGCACCGGCAGCGGCCTAAGACGTGGGAAGCCTCGCCCGTCAGGGCGGGGAGCAGTCACTGGGCATTGATGATGTCTGCTAAGGGGCTGCCCGATGAGTGTGGTAGGCTACCCCGTTGTTGGATACGTTCAAGCGTCAAGAGGAACAGGCCAAGATGGCGGCCAAGCCGATCTACCGTGTGGTGGTTCACCAGCAGGGTGAAATTTGGGATTTATACGTAAGAGAGATCTTTCAGAGCGAACTCTGGGGCTTTATTGAAGTCGAGGAGTTTGTCTTTGACGATGCGTCGCGAGTGGTGGTGGATCCGGGAGCGGAGAAACTGCAGCGTACCTTCGAAGGTGTCAAGCGCAGCTACCTGCCGCTCAATGCCATTGTGCGCATTGACGAAGTAGAGCGTGAAGGCCCCTTGAAAGCGGTGAAAAGTGATGCTCGCGTCGCGGAGTTTCCTCGCCCCTTCCCGCTACCGCCCCGTGGGGAAGGGTAAGCGCCCAACACGCGCAACGCTATAGCGCTACGCAGGCTGGCTTCGTCGGTCAGCCGCGTTTTTTATGATCAGGACATGACGTCATGCAAGTAGAGAAATTTCGCAGGAATTGTTACGCCGCCGCCATGGGCGTGCTGTTGAGTGCCAGTGGCCAGTTAGCGTTTGCTCAATCCGATAGCCAAGCCTGGGTCAGTGATGAGCTAAGCACCTATGTGCGTAGTGGCCCCACAGATGGCTATCGCATTGTGGGAACGCTGAATGCGGGTGAGCAGGTCGACGTACTGGAAACCAGCGGGAACTACACCCGAGTGCGCAGCAACAGCGGCGACACTGTGTGGGTGCTGAGCAGTGAACTGCAGCAAACGCCCAGCGCTCGTCAGCAGTTGCCTGAGCTTCAGGCGCAGGTGGAAGAGCTGACCCAGGAGCTCGACGGCATCAACGATACCTGGGAGCAGCGGGTCTCTTCGATGACCGAAACTCTGGAGGTCCGTGAGCAGCGTATTGCCGAGCTGGAAGCGCGTAATCACGAGCTGGACGCCGAGTCCGAGCAGGCCCGCCGTCAGGTGCGCGCGCTGCAGGCACGTCTGGATACCCAGGAAGAAGACTTGTTGATGCGCTACTTCATGTACGGCGGGGGGGTGGCCGGTGCGGGCCTGCTGGTGGGGCTGATCGTGCCGCATCTGCCGCGTCGCCGCAAAAAACGTGACCGCTGGTTCTAAACAGCGTGCTGGTCATCCTCCATCACGGCCTGACGAGGTAAGTACCATGGACAACCCCTGGCGGTTGCGCTGGCAGGAAGGGCGCATTGGCTTTCATCTGGCGGCAACACATACCGCGCTGCCACAGCACTGGCCCGAGCTGGGGGTGGAGGAGGGTGCCAAAGTGCTGGTGCCGCTGTGCGGCAAGAGCCTGGACATGCGCTGGCTGGCCGAGCAGGGTCATCCGGTGCTGGGCGTCGAGCTGGCCCCGGAAGCCATCGAGCAGTTTCTGGCCCAGCGGGAAGAGGGCGTTACTCGCTACCGCCAGTCAGGTTTCGAGGTGTTTCGTCAGGGGAGTGTCGAGCTCTGGTGCGGGGACTTCTTTCATCTGCATATCAAACAGGCTGACGAAGTCAGGGCCTTCTATGACCGGGCGGCGTTGATTGCCCTGCCACCCGCCACCCGTGAGCGCTATGCGTTCCATCTGGCACAGCTGATACCGCCCGGTGCCAAGGGATTGCTCGTCGCGCTGACCCATCAGGAAGGCAAGGCAGGGCCGCCCTTCAACGTGCCCGATCACGAAATAGAGCGCCTGCTGGCGCCCAATTTTCGCGTTGATCGCCTCGCTACGGTGCCCGCCGATGAGCGTGGTCGCCGCGAGAGCTTTTGGGCACTGGAGCGGCGCGGCCCTCGCGTGTGAATTGACCCAGATTAGCGCGCCAGCAGGCGGCCCAGTTCCGGGTCGCTGAAGGCGCGGTTCAAACCATCGCTCAGCAGGTCGTTCAACATGCGGGTATTGCTGTCTTCACCAGGTTTGATGGCGTAGCTCTGCGTACGGCGTGAGGTATAGGTGCCGGTATAGGTCGTGCCCTGATGCTGCGCGATGGCGCGGAAGACACCCTCGATACGGGCCTCGTCGATGAGCGGCTGGCCGCTATCGCCCCGCAGGTAGGCCAGGCTGGCGAGCTCCAGCGTCAGAGTGGGGCGGCCCTGGGCGGTTTCCCGGGTGGGGTTGAAGCCCATGTCGCGCACCGCACGCTCTGCTTCGGCTTGAAGTTTCGGAATCAATTCATGTCGGTTGACGGTGATTTGCGCCGTCGACATGCTGCCGCCTGCCCGGGTGCCAATGACTTCACTGGGCCGGGCGTCCACGGCCACCACGGTCACCTGCTGCCCAGAGCCTACCTGCGGCACGCTGGCCGTGCGGGAAGGGTTCAGCTGCAGGAACTGGGGGCTGGCGCAGCCGGCCAGCAGGGCGGTGGCCAACAGCGCACCGGAAATACGTAAAAAATGACGCCGACGCATACAACTCTCCACACTCTACTTGTTTGGGGCGTAACTTGCCTGGATAGTAACCTGATTGGGTAGTCACTTGCCTGGAAAGTAAAAGCCTGTTGTAACAAGGCATTGCTGTCCAGGGTCGGTACAGTATAGCCCTGCTGCGACAGGCGAGGCCAGCGGCTTACGCGACCCGGCTAGGCTGCGGCTGGGGCGCGGCGTCTTCCTTGAATCGATGCCACTGGCGCGGATGCGCAAACAGCCGCTGGCCGCGCTGCAGGTTCAGCCGTTCGAAGTCGGCATGACGCACGGTGGCCAGCCAGGGCTTGGCAAGCCAGTCCGCCTCCAGCTCGACCCGTACTTCGGCCCCCACAGGGGAAAGCGCGGTGACCGTGACAGGCAGGTGGCTTTCCGGGCTGGGTGCTTCAGCCAGGCGCACTTCGTGGGGGCGCAACAGCAGCTCTTCGTCACCGTCCGGCAGGTCTACCTGCAGGCGCGCGTCTCCGCAGGTCAGCACACCTTGCTGCACGCTGCCCTCCAGGTGGTTCACGTCACCGAGGAATTCGAACACAAAGCGGTTCTTCGGCGAGCGGTAGAGAGTTTCCGGCGTGTCGATCTGTTCGATACGGCCGTTGCTCATCACCACGACGCGATCCGAAAGCTCCAGCGCCTCTTCCTGGTCGTGGGTCACGAATACGCTGGTGAAGTTCAGCTCATCATGAAGGCGACGCAGCCAGCGGCGAAGGTCCTGACGTACCTTGGCGTCCAGCGCGCCGAAGGGCTCGTCCAGCAGCAGCACGTCGGGTTCTACGGCCAGTGCCCTGGCCAGCGACACACGCTGCTGCTGGCCGCCCGAGAGCTGCGCAGGCAGGCGGTTGGCCAAATGCTGGAGCTGAACCATTTCCAGTAGCCGAAATACTCGTGCACGAATCTCGCCGCTGGAGGGGCGACGCTTGCGCGGCATCACGGTCAGGCCAAAGGCCACGTTGTCGTAGACGCTCATATGGCGAAACAGCGCATAGTGCTGAAATACAAAACCGATGCGCCGGTCACGCACGTGCACATGGGTGACATCGCGATCGCCAAACAGAATTTTACCGGGCGTTGGCGTGCGGTCAGCGCTCTCCAGCCCTGCAATGATACGCAGCAGGGTCGTCTTGCCCGACCCGGAGGGCCCCAGCAGGCCGACCAGCTCGCCCTCATGAATGTCCAGGTCGATGGGTTCGAGGGCCTGGGTGTTGGCAAAATGCTTGGCAATATTCTCTAAGCGAATACTCATACGAGTGCCTCCCGGCGCGATGCGCGCCATTCCAGGCCTGCCTTGGCCGCAAGGGTTAACAGGGCAATCAGCGCCAGCAAGGCCGCGCTGGCAAATGCCCCCACGGCGTTGTAATCCTGATAGAGCTGTTCGAGATGCAAGGGCAGCGTGTTGGTCTGCCCGCGAATAGCCCCTGAGACCACGGAGACCGCGCCGAATTCACCTACCGCGCGAGCATTGGTGAGGATGATGCCGTACAGCAGTGCCCAACGGATATTGGGGAGCGTCACACGCCAGAACGTGGTCCAGCCTGAGGCGCCCAGGGTCACGGCGGCTTCCTCTTCGCGGGAGCCCTGGGCCTGCATCAATGGAATCAGTTCCCGAGCGACGAAGGGGCAGGTGACGAAGATGGTGACCATCAGAATGCCGGGCCAGGCAAACATGAGCTGGATGTCATGGGTGTCCAGCCAGCTGCCGATCCAGCCATTGCGGCCGTAGAGCAGCAGGTAGATCAAACCGGCCACGACTGGCGAAACGGCAAAGGGTATGTCGATCAGGGTTTGCAGAATGCGGCGGCCGGGGAAGCTGAAGCGGGTCACCAGCCAGGCCAGCGCGACGCCAAAGACCAGGCAGACCGGAATGGTCATCAGCGCGATGACCAGCGTCAGGCCGATGGCGTGCAGGGTGAAGGTATTGGTCACGTTGGCCCAGAACACCGCCACGCCCTGAGAAAAGGCCTGAGCAAAAATGGCGACCAGCGGCAGCAGCAGAAACAGCGCCGACAGCAGCAGGGCGCTGACGATCAGTACGCGCCGCACCAGCGGCGCATCCCCTACGCGATGCATTAGCCTTTTCCTCCATGCAAGCGGCGCACGAAGCGCCCCTGCCAGATGTTGATGACCAGCAGCAGTGCCAGCGACACGAACAGCACCACTGAGGCGATGGCCGAAGCGCCTGCGTAGTCGTACTCCTGAAGCCGAACGAAGATCATCAATGCCGTGATCTCCGTTTCGTAGGGCATGTTGCCCGCGATGAAGATGATCGCCCCGAACTCGCCCAGAGAGCGCACGAACGCCAGCCCCGTACCGGTGACCAGCGCTGGCCACAGGTGGGGCATGATCACCCGGCGAAATGCCACGCTGTCGGTAGCACCCAGCGACATGGCGGCTTCATCGATCTCGGCGGGCAGGTCTTCGAGTACCGGCTGCACGGTGCGCACCACGAAAGGAATACTGGTGAAAGCCATGGCCAGGGCAATGCCGACCCAGGTATAGGCGACCTGAAAGCCCAGTGGTTCGAGCAGGCGGCCCATCCAGCCATTGCCGGCATACAGGGTGGCCAGGGTAATGCCCGCCACCGCCGTGGGCAGGGCGAAGGGCAGGTCCATCAGCGCATCCAGCAGGCGCTTGCCGGGGAACTCGTAGCGCACCAGCACCCAGGCCAGCAGCAGCCCGAAAACGGCGTTGACCAGCGCGGCCACGGCGGCAGCGCCAATGGTCACGGTGTAGCTGGCCACCACGCGGCCATCGGTGATGATGGCCCAGTACTGGCTGAGGCTGAGCCCCGCCAGTTGGCCAAACAGCCCGGTGATGGGCAGCAGCAGTACCAGCGAGATAAACAGCACGCTGATACCCATGGAAAGGCCAAAACCCGGCAGCACGCGTGTGCTGCCGGATCGCCAGAATGCAAGTTGGCTCATGGGGCTCCGTTAACGACGTTGCAGTTGATCGAGCAGTGCGCCACCTTCGAAATGCGCTTCCATGGCTTCTTCCCAGCTACCAAACACGTCTTCGACCTGCAGCAGCTCGGTCTCGGGGAACTGGTCGGCAAACTCGGCCACGACGGTCTCGTTATGCACTCGGTAGTTGAAGCCTGCCAGCAGGCGCTGAGCCTCTTCGCTGTAGAGGTACTCGAGGTAGCTCTGGGCCAGATCGCTGTTGCCGTTGCGCTCGGCGTTGGGGCCGACCACGGCGACCGGGAATTCGGCCAGGATGCTGACCGGCGGCACGATTACTTCATAATCGTCGCTGCCGTATTCGGTACGGATATTGTTGACTTCGGACTCGAAGCTGATCAGCACATCGCCAATGCCGCGTTCGATGAAGCTGGTAGTGGCACCACGACCGCCGGTGTCAAATACCGCCACGTTGCGCAGGAAGGTGCGCATGAAGTCCTGAATCTGCTCGTCGTCACCGTCGAAAGCCTGATCGGCGAAGCCCCAGGCGGCCAAATAGGTGTAGCGGCCATTGCCGGAGGTTTTCGGATTCGGGAAGACCATGCGGACGTCTTCCTGTACCAGGTCGTCCCAGCTCTCGATGCCCTTGGGGTTGCCCTTGCGCACCAGGAACGCGGTGGTGGAGTAGTAGGGTGATGCGTTGTTGTCGAACGCCTGCTGCCAATCTTCCGCGACCAGGCCTGCATCCGCCAGCGCTTGAACGTCGGTGACCTGGTTATAGGTCACTACATCGGCGCGCAGACCCTGCAGAATGGCCCGTGCCTGAGCCGAGGAGCCGCCGTGAGACTGGTTGATACCGATCTCTTCGCCGTGCTCTTCCTGCCACCAAGCCTGGAACTCAGGGTTGATGGCCGAAAAAAGCTCACGGGCGATATCGTAGGAGGAGTTGAGCAGCTCGCGCTCCTGGGCCACGGCGCTGGTGGAGAGCGTCATGCCGGCAACGGCGGTGCCGACGGCAGCGGCGAGCAGGCTGCGGCGCAGTCCATTACGAAGCAGGCTGGTGCGAAGTAGAGTATGGCGTGTCATGGCAGGCTCCTGATGGCAGGGGGCGACATAGTCGCGATGGTGCTAAGGTTAAACCTGTCATTGTGGAATTACAATTGTGTTTTATATTCTATTTATGAATATATGAGGAAGGTTAGGCAATGATGCATTTCTTTCATGCCGCTCAAGGGCATCATCCTTGCATGGGGCTGGGCGCAGCGCTCTGGTAAGATAGCGCGATACCGTTAATCCGCGCTAAGGACCCCATGATGAGCACTGCCCAGGATTTCTTGATTGCCCCTTCCATTTTGTCGGCCAACTTCGCCCGTTTGGGGGAAGAGGTAGACAACATTCTGGCCGCCGGTGCAGACGTGGTGCACTTCGATGTCATGGACAACCACTACGTGCCCAACCTGACCATTGGCCCAATGGTCTGCAAGGCACTGCGCCAGCACGGCGTGACCGCGCCCATCGATGTGCACCTGATGGTCAAGCCGGTGGATCGCATGATCAGTGATTTCATCGACGCGGGCGCGAGCTACATCACCTTTCACCCCGAAGCCTCCGAGCATATCGATCGCTCTTTGCAGCTGATCCGCGATGGCGGCTGCAAGGCCGGGCTGGTTTTCAACCCGGCAACGCCGCTTAGCTATCTCGATTACGTGATGGACAAAGTGGATATGGTGCTGCTGATGAGCGTCAACCCGGGCTTTGGTGGGCAATCGTTCATCCCGACGACCCTCAACAAGCTGCGCGAGGCGCGGGCAAGGATCGATGCTTCGGGCTTGCCAATCCGCCTGGAGATCGATGGGGGCGTCAAGGTGGATAACATCGCCGAGATTGCCGCTGCCGGTGCCGATACGTTCGTGGCTGGCTCGGCCATTTTCAATGCGCACCAGGCCAGCGACCCCCACGGATACGATAGCGTCATTCAGCAGATGCGAGCTGCGCTGGCCAGCGTCCGCTGATCGAGGCGGGCGCTCAATGCAGCTTCATGCGTGGCTTGAGGTAGCGGTTCAGTTTGTCTACCAGCCAGGCAAGACCCGTCTTTGGCGCGCCATGTATCGACAGCTGATGCATACGATACAAGGAAGCATACGCCTGGCGCGCCAGCCAGCCCTCCAGAAACAGCCCGCGAGAAGCGGAGCTGCGCATCAGGTTGCCCACCGCATCGTAGCGTGCCAGCGATACCAGTGAGCCGTGGTCACGGTAGTGAAACGCGGCCAGGGGTTTCTGTTCCAGGCAGTTGATCAGGTTCTTCGCCAGTACCTTGGCTTGCTGATGGGCGGCCTGGGCGCGGGGCGGCACGGTGGCATCCTCGCCTTGTGGGCAGCTGGCGCAGTCGCCCAGGGCAAAAATGGCAGGGTCATCGACGCTTTGCAGGGTTTGGTGCACGGCGACCTGATGGCGCTTGTTGGTAGTGAGCCCCAGCTCGCTGAGGAACTCGGGCGCCTTGATGCCCGCGGCCCAGACGTTCAGGTCGGTATCGATGACTTCGCCATCATTGGTGACCAGATGATACTCCTTCGCCTCCTGAATGGCCGTGTTGACGTGCACGGTGACGCCAAGGCTTTCCAGCTCCTGCTGTACAGTGCCGCTGATGCGTTCGGACAAACCTGGCAGCAGGCGCGGCGCGGCCTCGATCAAGTGTACGCTGATGGATTGGTGGTCCACCGCCGTCACCCCGTAGGCGTTCAACAGACGTGAGGCATCCAGCAGCTCCGCCGACAGCTCTACCCCTGTGGCGCCACCGCCGACGATACCGATGGTGAGCTGAGTATGTTGGCGCAGCGATGGGTCGGTGTAGCGCAGGAAGGTATTGATCATGTCCCGCTGGAACGCCTTGGCCTGCTGGGGCGAATCGATGAAGTGGCAGTGCTCGGCCACGCCCTGAGTGCCAAAGTCGTTGGAAACGCTGCCCAGTGCCAGTACCAGGTAGTCATAGGTGATCTGCCGAGCGGGCAGCACTTCTTCGCCCTCTTCATCGACGATGGCCGCCAGGTGAATCACCTTCTGTTGACGATCCAGCCCGCTCAATGAGCCCCGCTGGTAGCGGTAGTGATGGGCGGTGGAGTGACCACGATAGTCCACTTCGTCCATGCTCGAGTTCAACACGCCGGTAGCCAGCTCATGGAGCAGCGGTTTCCAGACATGGGTCGCGTTACGGTCCAGCAGTACGATCTCGGCGCGTTTTTTCTTGCCCAGCGTGTGCCCCAGCTTGGTGGCGAGGGTCAGGCCTCCGGCGCCGCCGCCCACAATCACAATTCGGGGAGTGGCCATTACTCTCTCCTTGGCTAATATAGCCTCAGCATAGAAGCTTCCACGCGATATGGGTAATCGCAGGCCGATAAGATGATAAAATTGATCGAGATTATCGCGTCCAGTGCCATGACCAAGGAGCCCGTGTGCATACCATTCTGCAGCAGAAGCAACTGATCGCCTTCGACCTCGATGGCACCTTGATTGATTCCGTGCCTGATCTGGCCGTGGCCGTACAGCAATCCATGCGGGAGATGGCGCTGCCGCTGCCGGGTGAGCAGCAGGTGCGCCACTGGGTAGGCAACGGTGCACAGGTGTTGGTGGAGCGTGCACTCAGTTGGGCGACTTCGTCAGCGCCGGAGCCGGGGCTTGTCGAGGCTGCGCTGGCGGCGTTCATGCGCCATTATGCGGCGGCGCCCAACGCACGCACCGTGCTGTACCCGCACGTGGCGCAAGCGCTGCAGCAGTTGCATGACGCAGGCTTCACGCTGGCGCTCATTACCAACAAGCCCGAGCGCTTCATTGCGCCCATTCTGGAGCATTTCGAACTGCTGGCGCTGTTTGCCCACTGCGTGGGTGGCGACTCGCTGCCAGAGAAAAAGCCCAGCCCCGCACCGCTGCTACATATCGCACGTTTGTTGGACGTTGCGCCGAGTGCCTGCGTGATGGTTGGAGACTCACGCCACGATATCGAGGCGGGCAAGGCAGCGGGTTTTGCCACGGTGGCGCTGCCTTACGGCTACAATCACGGCGACCCCATCGAACAGAGCCAGCCGGATGTGCTGATCGAGTCCTTGGCTGAGCTGATCGGCTCTGACGCTTAGGTGTCAGTGATCGGCGCGGGCGCCCCCCAGCGCCTCATGCAGCAGCTCGGCGTTGTGCAGCAGCAAGGCAGGGTAATTGTAGGCAGGGCCATCGGCCTCGCTGAGCGTATCGATGTAGAGCGGGCCTGCCAGGGCCAGGCCTGACTCTCTCGCCAAGGCGTCCATGTGAATGTCGGGCACCGTGCTTTCATAAAAGAGCGCAGGCGGACGCTGCTCGGCGAGCTGTATGCTCATCGCCTCCATGGCCGATGCGCTGCCCTGGGTTTCGCTATTGAGGCCCCAGATGGCGCTGTACTCGAACTCGTAGGCGCGGGCAAAGTAGCCCATCGAGGCTTCGCTGGTGATGAGGGTGCGGTTGGTCTGCGGGATGCCCTGCAGCCGCTCTCGCACCTGCTGGTCCAGCGCCAGCAGGGCTTCCCTGGCTTCAACGGCGCGTTGCTGGAAGGCGTCGGCCTTGCTCGGGTAGCGTTCGCTCAGCGTCTCGGCAATCACATCGAGGTAGGCGGCAGCGCCCTTGGGGTCCATCCACATATGCGGGTCGGGGTTGCCCTTGTACTGGCCCATGGGAATGGTCAGCGGCGACATGGCCGCGTTTTCCGCCAGAGCAGTCAGTGTCAGTGTGTCATCCGCCATGGCCTGTACATGGCGCAGCCAGGGCTCCAGGCCATAGCCGTTGTAAAACACGATATCGGCCTCTTCCAGGGCCAGCACGTTGGGGGGCGTCAGTTCCCAGCGGTGAACATCCTCACCGGGTGGTACGATGGTCACAATGCGCACGTCACTGCCTGCCACGCGTTTCACCAGGTCCTCGATGATCGAGAACGATGCAATCACGTTGATGGTGGCGGTCGCGAAGGCGGGAGGGGCAGCAAGCAGTGCCAAGAGCAACAGCGTGATCGTCCCAGGGAATCGCCTATCCATGTCACGCTCCTAACCCGTAAAAAAACAGCAGATCATAAAGAGTGTTGGGCAGTGTTGCCAGTGTCGGCCACTTCCTATGCAGGGTAGTCGATGAACGATGCCCCGCCTATTCGTCGAATGATTACCTCACTCTGATTTAACCTCTTTGCTGTATAAAAAACGATAACGCGAATTTGGCGCTCTGCTCCTGGCCTTTGCGAACGTGTTGTTGACAGGTCCCAGGCGTTTCAAACACCTCTGACACTGCATAGTGACCAGTGCTTCTTTATCCCTACGCTTGACGCCAATGGCCATTGTGTTCAAGTCCGAAACTGAAGAACGCCCTCTTGTGTAAAAACGAACCAAGGCGTTACTGCATTAGTCGCTGATTGCCTCTGCAAGGAGGCCTTGGGTTGGGTTATCACCCTGAGCAGAATAGCTTTATGAGTGTCACGGAGTAAGTGGAACAATGGCGCAGTCGGAACCGTCAGTGCCTGTGCTGGTGATCTCTCGCTGCCGCCGGAGTCTGCTGAACCCATCTGGCAGCGCATATTGCTCTCCCGTCGGCAGTTCGCGTTGCTGTGCTTTGCGACACTGGAACGCGACACCGCGCTGGTGTAGCAACTCCTCCCCTCTGAACGCTGCCAGGTTAAGCGCCTGTCCCGGATGCTCAGCAGCACCGCTGCTACCTTGCGCAGGGGGGCAGGAAATTTGCTTATAGTCCGGTGTATATTGCGCGACTCGTCGGTATCAATCATGGCGGCCTGCGTGGCGTCAGCCATCCAATACGACGGCAGCATGGTATCGGCGTTGATTGAGGTCTATGTGGCGACCACGGTCATTACCCTTGGCAGTGACCCGCCACGAAACGGCGAGGCGTGCTCCATCGCACCCGTGGCGCGCAGCCTGTATGGTTTGTAAAGAGATCAAGTGTTGCAGTGTTCAGAATGATTAGAAATAAGCACCTGCGTGCCGAGATCAATCAGGTTGGTGGCGAGCGTGCATCCGCAATGACTGGCACCTATGTTCGAAACAGGTATGTGCTTGGAGTCTTTTCGCAAAGCGATGCATCGCAAGCACGATGTATACCATCTTAACGACGCAGCATAGAAGCTGCCGCCGCCACCATGATCGTTGCCGCCCCGCGGAACAGATGTTGCTGCGCGCGCGGGCTGGACAGCAGGTGCCGCATACGCACAGCCGTCACAATGAACAGCGCGCCAACGCTCAGTAATACCAGAACGGTTAGCGGCACCAACATCATTACCCAAGTTTGTAACGAGACCGCCTCTAAGTTGATGACCAATGGAAGGATCGCCAGGTAAAAAGCGATGGTCTTCGGGTTGCCCAGCGTTATGGTCAGTCCAGACAATGCCGCCGACAACAGTTCCCGTTTCTTCGCTGACTTGCCCTCTTCTATCGTTTGATGATTGGTGAACCAGAACTGCCAGGCCAGGTAGCACAGATACAATGCCGCCCCCCAGCGAACCACCTCGAACAGTGCGTTGAAGTGTTCCACGACCATCGCCAGCCCAAAGACCGCGAAAGACAAATAGATCAGGTCACCAACTATCAAGCCGAGCAGCAGGCAAAAACCCGGCAAGGTACCGCCACTGACGCTACGGGCGACGAGAGCGGCCAAGCCAGGGCCGGGGATGGCAGCGGCAATCCCTAGTGCCATCGAATAGGAAAATATTTGCGTTACATCGAGCATGTCTCGGTCCTGATGAAGTGGTTATTTTGTCAACAGCGTGTAGAGCGCCACCGTCTGATGGCCTCGCGGGAAAAAACCAAGTCCTGCACCGCCAGTCCAACCGACTTGAAGATGCTCAAGCGCTGTTCATGCAGTGGTGTGAGACCGGCATGCAGGTTACCGATTTCTGTGCCGACCTTTTGCGAGGGCAACAGGCCTTTCTGGACAGCCTTGATCACGCACTCGGCTGAGGCAAGTACCGAACGATTGCAGTCCGTGAACAAGGCGCTGTGTTCATACACATCTTCGTGCAACTCTTGAAAACCGAGAGCAGAAGAGCCAATGGCGTTGATATGGCAGCGTGCGGGCACTGCGGCCCGGCTCAGAATAGGCGAGCGCGCGGCTGTGGTGGTACATATGATGTCGCTGCCATGCACTGCCTCGGTTACTGTTGGGTGGGTTGAGATCGGGAAGTTGCAGAAGCGCTGGCTCCAGGCGGCAAACTCTTGCCGGGCTGTTTCGGTGCGCCCCCATATGGAAAGCTGTTTGACCGGTCTGACGGCCTGCATTGCCATGAGATGGGCGCGGGCCTGTAGGCCTGTACCCAGAATGGCCAGGCGGCTTGCATTGGGCGCGGCAAGTAGGTCTGTTGCGTATGCCGAAGCTGCAGCCGTGCGGATTTCGGTGATCGCCCCTGCATCGACCGCAACGACTGGGGATGTCCCGGCCTCGTCATAGATCAAGACGCTCCCCGTATGAGACGGACCAAGCTTCTTGGCCCCAAGCCTGACCACCACCGATTTCAAGCCAAAGCCTTTGTAGGGGCCGGACTTGATATAGGCTGGCATAACACCCATCAGATCGTTGTCGTTTCCACGGATGATTGTGCGTAGCGGCTGCTGTACCTGATTTGAGGAGTGCAGCCTGAATGCTTCCTCGCTGAGAATCAGGCCTAGTTGAAAGTCCAAGAGTTTCCTGACTGAGTGGCCATCCACGTGAAGCATAGTTCAAGCCTCGTCCGTCTGTTTGATCCCTAGAAATGCCTCCCACTTGAAGCGATGATCGACCTCCGTGATGGCGATGCTGTTCAGGATGGTCGACATGTGTTTCTGCGAAACGCCCAGAATCACGTCCAACATGTTTTGTTTGCTGAAACCGGCATGCAGGACAGCCTCAATTTCCTGTCTTTTCAAGCGGCCGCCGCAATGAATAACTTCCTGTGTGAAGTTGTACAAGGCCCGCAGCCGGTCATCAAGGTTATCTGGATCGTGCGCAGCAGCTTCGACCACACGGGCATCAACGCCTTTGGACAAAGCGATGAAGGCATGTGCCTGAACCGTGTAGGTGCAGTTATTTTCGACACCGCAGGTTATCCATACAACGGCCTTTTCTGCTTCGTCCAACGAGCTGTCGATGAACAGGTCGTGTGCTTGCTGGTAGGCTGCCAATAGTGCTGGTGATTCGGCCATATATGCACTCTGGTTGGGAATCCAGCCAAAGCTGTCGATTGAGTTTTGGAGTAACGCTTTGCTTTTCTCCGGTGCCGAATCGATTGTGTGTCGCTTCAAAATAGACATCATGACCTCGTTTGTGCATTGGTAGTTCAATTAAAGGGCAAGCTCCACGCTCAGCCTGAACGGGTCGGTTTCAGCGAGACGTGCACTCCAGTGCGTGTGAGTAAAGACAGACCAGAGCATTCGGATCGGACGGGTGTTGGAGATGAAATGCAAATCATGGATTTTGGCCGCCACCTCAGTGGTCAGAGCAACATCCACTTCGCTTCTGGCCGCCGCCGCAGCGGCGGCACTGGTGGAAAGTGTGAGAATCACGGAATCTATCTCAAGCCCCCGAGGTAGTAATTCTTCTATCAGGAGCCGCGGTGCCGGGTGGGTTGCGATGGTTGGCTTGCTGGTCGTCAGTGGCCCCTTGCTCGCTAGTCCGTACAAAGGGGTGTCGAAAACAAAGGTAGCGACTAGATTCAAGCGTGGCTCCATATAGAAGTTATGTATCTCTGGATAGGCGTTAGCCACGATCAGCACTGCTGGTGTTTCCTTCTCCATGGAGGAGCAGGCATTCTCATAGGAATCGTTAAGTTTGATCCGAACGCATGATTCGGGGTGTCGTTGCTCAAGCCATTTTGCAAAGAATCCGGCGGCGGCTTCACTGCTGGTTCCGCTGGGGCCTAGGGTGTGAATGATGACGTCGTGCCAGTCCCCAATACCTAGGTTCAGTAAGCTGTTGTCCATAGCCACAAGTCTCCAATGGAATCAGTTAAATATAGGGGTCAGCCAATGAGCGTATTTGGCATTCAGGCCTCTCACGCTCTCCAAGTAGAGTCTTCTGATTGCGGTACTAACTTTTCCGACGCCACTTTCTTGCAGCTTGTAGTGGTCGATTTGAGTTACTGGCACGATCTCGACGCCGGTGCCAGACAGAAAGCATTCTTCGACTGAGAACAACTCTGAAAAAGGAACATCCCTCTCGATAACCTCCATCCCCAGTTCATCTCTGGCCAGCTTGATGACGGTATCGCGTGTAATGCCCTCAAGAATGTGGGCACTCAAAGGCGGAGTAATGAGGTGGCCACCTTTGACGATGAAGACGTTGGAAGAGGTCGATTCGGCCAAGTTGCCATGCACATTCAGCATCAAAGCGTCATCGCACCCAATGCGCTGCGCCGATTCCATAGCTAGCGCCGAATTGGCGTAGCTGCCAGTGATTTTGGCCCGCGCGGGGAGTGACGAGTCGGGAATACGCCGCCAACTTGAAACGGCGCAATGGATGCCGTTTGCTGGCATGTAGGCTCCCATGTCAAGGGTGTTGATTGCCAGACCTGTGCTGACCCCAGCGAGCTTGACGCCGAAGCTGAATCCAGGAAGCAACGTTTTCTTGTAGGCCAAAGGTCTAATGTAGCTATCGGTTGATGCTTGGTTGCGTTGCAGCAGATCGAGAATGATTGCTCTCATCTCCGGGCGTGGCGGCAGGCCTTCCAACTGCAAAAATTTGGCCGAGTGCTCTAGTCGCTTAAGGTGGTCGTCCAGCCGGAAGACATTCAGTTGACCATTGCCGGAAGCATAGGCACGGATGCCTTCGAAAACGGCAGTGCCATAATTGAAGGCTTGGGTCGTTGTTGGGACTAGGGCTTCTGCAGCTGGCACTATCTCTCCATCTAGATATACCCAAGGGTGAGGTTTGCGCGGCACAGTCGAGACGGTGCCAAGCGAATCCGCCATGGTCAGGCCCTCCACGTTGCAATTTTCAATGCGGTTTCGCGCTCCTGGTTATCACTGCCTTGACGCTTGTCATGGAGTCTGGCGGCTTTCCAGCTAACCATTGCCGCAGTACCCGTCACGGCATCAGTCGAACCGACCGCGATGCGAACGCGAGTATTAAGCTTTTCCGCCATGGAGCTGGCAATGAACTGCAGGTTGTTCAGGGTAGCGCTGCTGCTCTCTAATTCCAGCGTGACGCTCAGTTGGTCGGCGCCTGCAACGGCCTCCACTAGGATATGGTAATCTAAGCAGCCTTTGAGATTCTCGAGCAGTGTGGCTTCGATGTCGTAGGCGCAGTGGGTGCTGCCATTGATTATCAAGGTGTCTCTGACCCGGCCGATAGGAATGATGTGCCACTGGCCCGTATTCAGCACTTGGGCTCTGACCATATCGCCAGTGCGATAGCGGATCAGTGGCTTCTGCCCTGGATAGAGGTGGGTGATGACCAGTTCGCCTGTCATTCTGTCGTCCTCGGGTTCCAAGACTTGCCCCGTCAGCGGATCTATCACTTCATAAACAATATTTAAGGAACCGCTGATCAATTCGTCTCTGAGCGGCTAAAGCACTCAGGGCGGCATATTCACCGCGTCAACGGTCACTTTCT
>NZ_PINZ01000055.1:0-17117 GCF_002810305.1 Halomonas sp. 141 | reverse complement strand
CGAGGCATAGATCACCGAAAAATGCTGATATTCTAAATCAGCCCGATCTCCATCAGCAATTGTTAACGCACCCTAGGGCCAGCGGAATGCCTAGCGATTGAGACAGCGGTGGTAACGTTTGTTGTAGGTAGGTGAGCAGTGTATCAAGGGCCAACGGCTCAGGTAGCTTCATCAGGTTTGACTGGCGCATCAGCAGCGCCAACGCCTGAGAGGGGTCGGGGGATAGCCAGGCATCGGCGACCAGACCCGACAAACGGATGCACAGATCCGCCAGGTTGTCGGTATCCAGCGGACCATGGCTTTCATACACGCTACGCGCCAGTGTCTCGTGTACGCCCCACTTCAACAGTAGCCATGCACCCACCAGCGCGTGATCACAGCCAAACAGGCGCTGCTCGGCTTGCGTGACCTGCTGGTGCGACACGCCTTCATTGCCATAAAGGTGTTCCGCATCGACCGGGAAGGCTTTCTGCAGGGCAAGCATGCCAATATCCTGCAACAGCGCGGCCGTGAACACGCACCCGGCCTGTTCAGGGCAGTGCTGTTGGGCGAAGTAGCTGGCCGTAACGGCCGCCGTAAAGGCGCGCTGCCAATAAAGGCGCTGGCTAGGCGTACCGTTGTGCTGTTCAAATAGCTTGAAGCTGAGCACCGTTGCCAGAGTGGCATCGGTGCCCAGCCGTTGTGTCGCTTCGAAACAGGTCAAGGGCGGTTGGCTGGCGCGCAGGTAGTGCACGCTGTTGGCCACGCTCAGCACTCTGGCCGTCAGGGCAGGGTCATGTTCGATGGTCGTGGCATAGTCCGTCAGGGTCGCCTCAGCCGTGCTGGCAACTTCCAGGACACGCATGGCAACGGCAGGCAGTGACGGAAGCCCCTGACACTTCTGCAGTGTGCTCCCCAGGGTAGGGGGGAGCTGACTGGCAAGCTCATGGTAGAACGCGTCGCTGATGGCGGCTGAGCCCGTCATGTGATCTCCTCGTACGCCGAACAGCGGAGTGGGCGACTTATCGTATAGGGAAAGCTATTGTTTACCATAGTGTACGCCGCACCGATATGACGGTGGTACAGCCTCTATCCCTAAGACCCTGGTTTATGCTGCAAATGTCACTGTGTTTTTTTACCTGAATTCAGGTTAAAAAGAGTCAAAGCCGAGCTGCTTAAAAATGACACAAGCGAGTGCCGTGATGCACACCAGACAAGAAGCAGCAGAGATGTTTCGCCAACTGGCAGAGGGGCTTGGGCATAGCCACCGGCCCTCCTTCTTCGACGCGCTGGTGGAACAGCTGGCGCGCCTGCTGGCAGTGGAGCATGCCCTGATTGCTGTGATCCGAGAGCCTAATATAGCGGAAACCTTGTCCGTGTGGTCAAGCGGCGCGCTCGCAGGCAATATCCGTTACTCGTTGACGGGGACACCCTGCGAAACCGTCGTGGGCCACCAACCCTGCCTCTACCCCTGCAACGTGCAGGCGCTTTTTCCGGAGGATGAGCTGCTGGTGCAGTTGGGCGCCGAGAGCTACATGGGCTTGCCGCTCTTTGCTGCCGATGGCGCGGCCATAGGCATCATGGCGGTATTGAGCAATCGGCCACGGGCATTCGATGGGCTTGAGAACGAAATCCTGCGTATTGCGGCAGCCCAGGCGGGGGCTGAGCTGGGCCGCCGCCAGGCCGAGAGCGCCTTGCAGGCAAGCGAGCTGGCAGCCAAAGAGAGCGAGCGGCGTCTGGATACCCAGCTCAATCACCTGCCCGGCATGGCGTATCGGTGCCAAAACGACCGTGACTGGACCATGCTGCTGGCGAGTCATGGCGCCACCGCCCTGACGGGATATCACCCGGATGAGTTAGTGGGGAGCCGTGTCATTAGCTTTGCTGAGCTGGTGCATCCAGACGACTTTCCGCGTCTGGTGGCTGCCTCGCAGAAAGCCATCGAAGAGCGTTGCCCTTTTCGGGTGACCTATCGGCTGCGGCATCGTGATGGCCGCGAACGCTGGGTCTGGGAGCAGGGCCAGGCCATTTATACGCAGAGCGGCGAGCCGCTCTGCTTTGAAGGCTTCATCACCGATGTGACCGATCAGCAAGTGTCACAGCGAGTACAGCAAGCCGTGGTGGAGGTGGCATCCACGGTGACCTCGCGGATCGGGGACGACTACTTTTTACAGCTGATCACGACCCTGACGCGCCTGCTGGAGGCAGATGCAGGCTTAATTGCCCTGCTGGAGCCCCCTCTGCCCGGTGACGCTCTGCCTGATGCAACCGGTGCCATGGCTGCGACGACCGCCAGTCTGGTCAGCCTGGTCGTGGACGGCGAGACTCAGGCGAGCGGGCACTTTGCCTTGCCTGGCACGCCCGCCGAACGAGTGGTCATCGAACAGGAAAGTACCGAACTGCACGGCGCTGACTACTGGCTGCCGGGTAATGCCCTGAGGGCCGAGGCCTGGATCGGGAGGCGGCTGGATAATGCCCAGGGCGATGCCATTGGGGTCATGATGGTGTTCTACCGACAGCCGCTGTCCACCAATGCCTTCGCCACATCGGTACTGCAAATACTCTCGACCGGTGCGGCGGCCGAGCTGGAGCGGCGTCGAGATCATCGTCGCATTCACCAGTTGGCCTATATCGATACCATCACCGAGCTGCCCAATCGCGCCTATTTCATGGAGCTGTTGGCGACGCTGGGCGCCCAGGCCCAGCGCGAGCGTAAGTCGCTGACGCTAGTGCTGCTGGACCTGCGTCGCTTCAAGGAGATCAATGACCTGCATGGCCATCAGGTGGGCGACGTATTGTTGGCCACCGTCGCCAAGCGCCTCCAGCACCTGCATGACCTGAGTGGCCACTGCGCGCGGCTCTCCAGCGATGAGTTCGCACTACTTCTGCCGCAGCATCAGGGAGTCGCACTGGAAGCCTTCATCAGGCAAGTGATCGAGGCCATCAGGCACCCGATTCATCTGGAGCACCGTGAGTTTCAGTTGGAGGCCAGCATCGGTTTCGCGCGCTACCCCAGTGACGTGGCCGCCCCCGCCGAGCTGTTCAACGCCGCCAGTATTGCGCTGCACGATGCCAAGCAGCGCGATACGGGCATATCTCCCTATACGCAGACCATGCGCCGCACGTTGGAGCGCCAGCAGTGGATGACCGAACGCCTGCACCGCGCCATCATCGAGCGTCGTCTGGAACTCTACTTTCAGCCGCAGGTAGACCTTGAGACCTATGCACTGACCGGTGCCGAAGTGCTATGCCGCTGGCATGACCCGGAGTGGGGCTGGGTCAGCCCTGGTGAGTTCATCCCCCTTGCCGAACAGCGTGGGTTGATACGCCTGCTGAGCGATTGGGTATTGGAAGCATCGGCGCGTCAGTGGTCGGACTGGCAGGTGGCGGGCACTCCGCTGCCTGGGCGGCTGTCGATCAACATGGCCGCCCAGCAGTTTGCCGACCCACGGCTGACCGAGCACGTCGCGCGGCTCACCCGAGGAGTGCCGCCGCAAGCGCTGGCCCTGGAGCTGACCGAAAGCGACTTCATGCGGGACCCGGACCAGGCGGTCATGATTACCCAGGCCATGCGTCAGGCGGGGTATGCGCTGCTGATCGATGACTTTGGCACCGGGTATTCGTCGCTCTCCTACTTGCGCCGATTCGAGGCGGATGCCTTGAAAATCGATATCTCTTTCGTGCGCGACATGCTGGACAATCCCCATGATCGCGCCATCGTGCAGACCATCATCGCCATGGCCAACGCGCTGGGCATGAAAACCCTGGCCGAGGGTGTCGAGCAACAGGCCCAGGCCGAGCTGCTGGCCCAGCTGGGCTGTCATCAGGCTCAGGGGTATTGGTTTGGGCGGCCTCTGCCAGCGGCTGAGTTTGCCGCCACCTGGCTAAGCCGCCAGGGTTAGCCGCGCGTCATCGTCCTGTCATCATCCATGGCATACCCTACGCGCGCCATATCGCGACGATAGGAGTTTGCCATGCGCCTGGCCCTGTTCGACCTTGATGATACGCTCCTGGATGGAGACTGCAGCGACCGCTGGAATTTATGGATGATAGAGCAAGGCTGGGTCAGCGATGCCGAAGGGTTCATGGCCCGCGCAGAAGCGATGCAGCAGGCTTATCATGCGGGCAAGTTGAAGCTGGAAGAGTACCTGGCGATGACGCTGGCGCCGTTGCGTGGCCGTCGGGTCGACGACGTTCAAAAAGAAGTCGAGCGTTTCGTGGCCACCCACCTGCAGCCACGCATCTTCGAGCAGGCATGGCGCTGTCTCGATGTGCACCGACAGGCGGGCGATACGCTGGTCTTGATCTCGGCGTCGGCCTGCCATCTGGTCGCGCCCATAGCAGCCATGCTGGGGATCGACCACGTGCTGGCGGTGGAGCTGGAGCAGGACCGCTTGCCAGGCGGCGCCATGTACACCGGGCGCAGCGTGGGGGTGCTTTCCTACCGTGGCGGCAAGGTCACGCGGCTACAGCAGTGGCTAGCGGAGCAGGGCGTCGAGGCGTGCCATACCACGTTCTACTCCGATTCCCGCAACGACTTGCCGCTGCTGCAATATGTCGATTGTGCGATTGCCGTCAACCCGGACCCGGTGCTGGCGGAGGTGGCTGGCGTCGAAGGCTGGCAACGCTTAGACTGGCGAGCCGATACCGAGCAGAGCATTTAGCTTTGTGAACCGCCAACCCACCACGCATTTGCCAGCCCATGACGCACGACCTGCCTGATTACCGTTTCATCGAACACCCCGCTGATCCTGCCCTGGTGGCTTCCGTATGAGCCCCACCGCGCTCGCCCTGGTGCTGGTCTCGGTGTGCATGCACGCCGGGTGGAACGTGCTGGGCAAGCGCAACGCGCCCTCGCTTGGGTCGTTTGCGCTGGCTTATGGCGCTGGGGGTGTGGCGCTGTTGCCGCTGCTGGTGTTAGGCCCCTCCTTGACGGCGCTGCCGGGTGCCTTCTGGGGCTGGCTGGTGCTGTCCGGGTTTTGCCAGATGCTCTATATGGGAGGGCTCGCCTGGGCCTACGCCCGGGGAGAGGTGAGCGTCCTCTATCCCATTGCCCGTGCCTTGCCGGTGGTGATGGTGCCACTGGTATCGATTGCCTGGCTGGGCAATCGTGGCCTTGGCCTCTGGGATGGCGTCGGCATGCTGCTGATCATGCTAGGGGCGCTGGGCTTGCCGCTCAGCCGACTCGAGGCTCGCCGTCTTGCTTCGTATCTTTCCCCCGCCATGGGCTTTGCGCTGCTGGCGGCGGTGGGCACCGTGGGGTACTCGCTGATCGACAAGCAAGCCCTGGGTGTCATGCAAGGCGCTGGCCATAGCAGCCTGACGGCAGGGGCGGTCTTCATGGTCCTGCAGGCATTGATGACGCTGCTGTGGGCGCTCCCGCTGTTGGCCGTGTTGCCGGCAGAGCGCCGCCGATTGCCTGCGCTGCGACAGCAGGGGCTGACGATGCTGGTGGCCACGGGCTTGATGATGACCTGCACCTACGGGCTGGTGCTCATGGCCATGGCGCTGACCGACGAGGTCAGTTACGTGGTGGCGCTGCGCCAGCTCTCGATTCCGGTTGGCGTGCTGATGGGGGTGCTGTGGCTCAAGGAGCCTGCCTCCAGCGCCAAGACACTGAGCACGCTGGTGATGCTGCTGGGGCTGTTGATCGTGGCGCTGTAATGCTTGCTGCTAGCGCAGCGCCTGCCAGACCAGGTTGAGGCCCACCACGAACATGGCCATGATCACCAGACGATAAAACAGCTTTTCATTGACGCGGCTTTGCAGCCAGAGGCCGTTGCGCACCCCTATCCAGGCAACCGGTACCAGCAGCAGTGACGCCCAGGCGCTGGTCATGTTGACCTCGCCAAGCCATACGTAAGGGCCCAACTTGATGCTGTTGACCACGGCATAGGTCACCGTGCAGGTGGCAATGAACGTCTCCTTGGAGAGCTGGCGAGGCATGAGGTACATGTTCATGGGCGGTGCCCCTGCGTGGGCGATGAAACTGGTGAAGCCGCAAACGCTGGAGGCGGGCAGTGCCCAGCGGGTGGAAATGGGTTTCTTCGCCACGGGCTTGAGCAGCATGTAGGCCGCAAAGGCCACGGAGAGAATGCCCAGCACCAAACGCACGCCCTCTTCGCTGAGGCTGCCAAATAGCAGCGTGCCGACGGTCACCCCGATGAACAGGCCCGGCACGAAACGCCAAACCTCCGCGCGGGAGTGCTTGCCCCACCATGCCTTGACGGCAAAGGCATCCATGACCAGCAGTAGCGGCAGCAGCAGCCCCGCCGCCTGGGTAGGGCTGATCGCCAGGGCCATCAAGGGCACCGAGAGCGTGCCGAACCCACCTGCGAATCCGCCCTTGGACACCCCGGTCAAATAGACAGAAAAGATGATCAACAGCCAGGCGATGACGGAGTAATCAGGAAGCATGGGCGCCTCGAATGCTTGGGTCGGTGATATGAAAAGCCCCGCGAAAGCGGGGCAAAAGCATACCATTAGATAAAGGTTAGCGGGCGAAGGTGCTTCCTCAGACGTGCGTCAACCATTCATGATCGCGCTATCGATCTCTACCCCACTGGCACTGGGTGGGTTCATTTTTACTCCGTGGCCAGCGCCTATGCCGTTAATTATCGGCCTGTGTGGAGCGCTGCTGGGATTTTCCATCAATGCGATCTGCCTGCGTCCTAAGCGCCAGCTGGATATCGAAGGTGAGGTGTAGTCATGGATGCACTCATCCTTCTGCAGATGTTGATCGCCGCGTTGATAGGCGTGGTTGTCTATACCGCTATTGGGGTGGCGCCGGGTACCGATGAAACGGCAGTCCTTGCCCCCGTCACACTGGCATTAGTCGTCGCAGGCATCCCTTTGCCTGTCGTACTGGCTTTTTGCATGGCGGCGATTGTGGCGAAAAAATTTATCAGGCTACATGAGAGGATATTCCCTGTGTTAATGATAATTATTACTATTAAGTTAACAGGCTTTGGCAATGTGCTCAAGAGGGAGAGGATCGAAAGGCTGGCAACACCCGGTGCATGCTGATGGGAAGGGGGGAAAGGGTAAAAGCATCGCCGAGCAGTCTCGCCTGCTCGGCGATGGGGTACATAAAGCCGAGGGGGGGAATGCTCACGCCACTTGTTGAGCACGCTCCGTTGGCGGCGCGGCGCATCACCGCCGACGAGCTGGCGCTGCTGCAGGACGTTCATCGAGCCTGTCAGGCCAAGGTGGAGGCAGGCGACAGCAATGGTTATTACTACGAGAACAGCCTGTTTCACCAGCGCATCTACGAAGCCAGTCATAACCAGTTCCTGGCGCAGGAGGCCGCGCGGCTGCATGCGGCCCTGCAGCCTTATCGCAGAATGCAGCTACAGGTGCGCATGCGTCTGGAAAGCTCGTTTGCCGAGCACGACGCCATTGTGGCGGCGATAGCGGCGGGAGAGGCCCAGCAGGCGGAAACCCTGCTGCGCGACCATGTGATGATTCAGGGGGAGCGCTTCAATGACCTGGTGGCGTCGGTGCAGCAGCTCAAGAGGGCGTAGCCTGCCAGGCGCCTGATCGGCGCCCGGCAGGGAGCGCAGGTGCCAGCCTTACCGCGAGGCCGCCAGCGGTGTGGCCACGGTGGTATCCACCGCATCCGCCAGCAACTCGGCGGTGATGGCCGAGAGTGTCCAGCCCAGGTGGCCGTGGCCCGTGTTGTAGAACACCGTCGGCAAGCGGCCCGGGCCCACTTTGGGCAGCATGTTCGGCATCATCGGACGCAGGCCAGCCCAGGGGACGACCCGCTGGGTGCTGACACCGGGAAAGCACTGCTCCACCCAGCGCACCAACGGCTGAATGCGGTCGTTGCGAATGTCGCGATTGGCGCCGTTGAACTCTGCGGTGCCCGCCACGCGGAAGCGGTCGTTGCCCAGGCGGCTGGTCACCAGCTTGGTTTCGTCATCCAGCAGGCTCACCGTCGGCGCGGCCTGCTGTGAGGCTTCGTCGTCCAGCTGTACGGTGATGGAGTAGCCTTTGACCGGGTAGATGTTAACGCGGTCACCCAACTTGGCGGCGATGGCACGACTGCCAACGCCTGCACACACCACCACGCTATCAAAGCTTTGGCGTATTTCTTCCCCGTCGATTGAAGCGCTGACCCAGGCGCTGTTCTCATCGGCGCCCAGGTCGGTCACCTGATGGCCGTAGTTCAGCTTCACACCGCGTTTCGCAGCGGCTTTCGCCAGCCCATTGGTGTACTTGTGAATATCCCCCGTGGCGTCACTTTCGGTAAAGAAACCGCCGTAGTAGCTGCCGGCCAGTGTGGGTTCGATGGCGCGCATTTCATCCGGGGTCACCGCGCGGCGTTCGAGCCCGCCCTGGTGCAGTAGCTGCGATACCCTGGCGGCATGCTCATAGCCTGCCTTGTCGCGGTAGATGTGCAGGATGCCTTTCTGCTTCACGTCGAAATCGATCTGCTCGTCACGGGCCCACTGGAACAGGTGTTCTCGGGCGGCGATGGCGAGGCGCGCTGTTTCGGTGGTGTTGTCGGCATAGCGGGGAATGGCGGCGATGAATTCCGCAAACCAGCTCAGCTTGTGCCAGCTCGGGCGCGGGTTCACCAACAGTGGGGCGTCGTTCTTGAGCATCCAGCGCAGGCCCTTGATGACCGTGGGCCAGTGGTTCCACACCTCTGCGTTGGAGGCAGACAGCTGCCCACCGTTGGCAAACGAGGTTTCCATGGCGGCGTAGCGATGCTTTTCGAAGACGGTGACGTCGAAACCGCGCTTTACGAGGGCGTAGGCACTGGTGATGCCAGTGATCCCACCGCCAATGATGGCAATGCGTTGCATGAGTCTCTCCACAGATTGTATGAGCGTCGGGCGATACCCCCGGCAGCCTATTGGCCGGGCGTACCCCTTCCGTCATGGAACCTGAGAGATTCACGCCGCTGGAATGGCGCTTGCTCCTTCGGTGGGCTGAGTGACGCAGTCATCAACCGCTCTTCGGAACGTCATGGATGGCCGTCGCGGTCCGTTGGCCTGAGAGTTTCCGGGGTCGTTGCTCCTTCGGCGCTGGTGGCAGGCACCAGTCTCTCCCGCGATGGCATACTGACGTTGTAACGCGACGGTGCTAAAAAGGGAATAGGCGAAAGGTGGAAACATGAGCAGCAGCTGCTTTGCCAGCCACCGCGTTTTCGCTTGACAATAGCGAATCCCTTCGAGCAATGGAAAAAGCGCATGCAGGCAAACGGATTTTTTGAGGGCATTGGCGAGGCGATTGGCGATGCGATCCGCATCGTGGTCGAGTTCTTGCTGGGTATCTTCACCAGCTTTTTCGGCGCCTTCGACGATTTTATCGGCGGGCTGCGTGCGTTTTTGCGTGGCTCCATTATTGGCGGCATTTTCCGCACGCTGATTGGGCTGTTTATCCTGTCGTGGCTGATGATGTAGCCCGCCTATCGGTAGCGCTGCAGGTGCTCCTTCAAGGCAAAAATATGTGCATCCTCGGTGCCCAGCTCGCGCAGCGCCTGGGCCAGGTTCAGCAAGTAAGCGCTGTTGGGGCCGCTGGGGCCATGGGCCTGGGCTATTTGCTGGGCGATATCGGCCAGCGGGGCATCGCCTAAAAACGCCGGGTTGTCTTCGCTGGCCAGATAAATCAGCCCCTCGCTAGGCGCTTGGTCGGCGTCAGGGTTACCCGCTTCATCCAAAAACGTCAGCGTGACTTTTTCCCGCAGGTAGCCGTTTTTCTCCCGCACATCCAACGGTGCGAGCACCTCTGGGGTGATGCGGTAGGCCATGCCGTGGCACACCGCGCCTTCGGCCCGAATCAACGTCGCCACACGCCCCGGTGCTTCGGGGGTGCCGCGATGGTCGTGGGAGCCCTGCCAAAAGCGCCGCGCCCAGCCGGTAATGGCCGCAGGGCGGCGCTCCAGATAGTCGAAATCGGCCTTCCAGATCAGCGAGCCGTAGCCAAATAGCCAGATGTCCGCATGGCCGTCGAAGAAGTTTCTTTGCTGGTTTAACGTCGTGGTATCAAGCAACATAAGCGATCTACATTTGTGACCAAAGTGGCTGCACGCGCATGGCGTTAACGGTGGTTCATCATCCGGGTTATCGATTGATTTACCAGCCAGACGTAGTGCTCTATGACGCGGGCGTGGATGTGCATCACGACGACCGTCTAGGCTACCTCTCACTGAGCAGCAACGGCCTCTACGCCCGCGACCGCTATGTGCTCGACCTGTGCCGCCACGCGGCCATTCCCGTGGTGGCGGCAGACGTACTGGCGGCTCATTAACGCTCCGATTGAAAAGGATGAACGCGATGCGCGCTATTTTTCTGGTCGATAACGGCTCTCTGCGGCCTCAGGCGACCCATAATCTGCGCCGCGTGGCGGCAGCGTTGAGCGAGACGCTCGGGGAGACTGTTCAGGCGGCCTCGCTGTTGCACTCCAATAAAATCCCCGCTGAAGAGGTCGATGGCATTCCCGCCATTACGTTAGGCCCCGCCGCCGAACGCAGCGCCGAGGCAGGCGCGACCGAGATTATCGTGCTGCCGTTTTTCTTCGGCCCCAGCAAAGCGCTAACGGGGTACTTGCCCGAGCGAATGGCCGCGCTACAGGCGCGTTTTCCTAACGTGTCGGTGCGGGTTGCTCAGCCGCTGGTGGATGAGCTGGGGAATAACGACCTGCGCTTGGCACAGCTGTTGGCCGATAACGTACGTGCGCAACTGCCTGAACAAGGTGCTGCCAAGATCGCACTGGTGGATCACGGCAGCCCTATCCCCGATGTTACCGCCGTGCGTAACCGCTTAGCGGGGCAATTGAGCGTGCTGTTGGGCGACGACGTGCGCTGCGTGGCGGCGGCCTCTATGGAGCGACGTGACGGCGACGAGTACCGCTTTAACGAGCCGCTATTGGAGCGCCTGCTGGATACTCCCGAATTCAGCAGCGGCCACGTGGTGCTGGCGACGCTGTTTCTCTCGCCTGGCCGCCATGCCGGTGAAGGCGGTGACATTGCCGAGATTTGCGCCGCCGCCGAGCAACGCCATCGCGGATTAACGGTGGCGACCACCGCGCTAGTAGGTGAGCACGCGGGCATTGTCGAGATTCTCTACTCGCGACTCCGCCAAGCGATTGATGGTGAACGTTTTCTGCTCGACATGCCCGCGCAGACGGTAAAAGACGGTGAGCAGAAGCCTTGAGGGGAGATGTAACGTGGCCCAAAGGCGCGTAGAATCGCGTGCTTTTGCACGCGTGCCGCTCTTCCACCAGGGCTATTTCGCCAACCAGGGTTTCTATCTTGATCGCAACCGCCAATATCACCATGCAGTTCGGGGCCAAGCCCCTGTTCGAAAACGTCTCCGTCAAGTTCAATAACGGCCATCGCTACGGCTTGATTGGCGCCAACGGCTGCGGCAAGTCTACCTTCATGAAAATCCTCGGCGGCGAGCTGGAGCCCTCTTCAGGGCAGGTGATGCTGGACAGCAGCACGCGGCTGGGCAAGCTGCGTCAGGACCAGTTTGCCTATGAGAACGAGCGAGTGATCGACACCGTCATCATGGGCAACGCGGAGCTGTGGAAAGTAGCCGCCGAGCGTGAGCGGATCTACTCGCTGGCCGAGATGAGCGAAGAAGACGGCATGGCCGTGGCCGACCTGGAAGTGCAGTATGCCGAGCTGGATGGCTACACCGCCGAGTCCCGCGCGGGCGAGCTGCTGCTGGGGCTGGGCATTCCGCTGGAGCAGCACACTGGCCCCATGAGCGAAGTCGCCCCCGGCTGGAAACTGCGCGTGCTACTGGCCCAGGCACTGTTCTCCGACCCGGACGTACTGCTGCTCGACGAGCCCACCAACCACCTGGACATCAACACCATCCGCTGGCTGGAAGATATTCTGAAAGCGCGCAGCAGCACCATGGTGATCATTTCCCACGACCGCCACTTCCTGAACAGCGTCTGCACCCACATGGCCGACCTGGATTACGGCGAGATCACCCTGTTCCCCGGTAACTACGACGACTACATGACGGCGGCCACCGCTGCGCGTGAGCGTCAGTATGCCGACAACGCCAAGAAAAAAGCGCAAATTGCCGAGCTTCAGCAGTTCGTCAGCCGCTTCTCGGCGAACGCTTCCAAGGCCAAGCAGGCCACCTCCCGGGCGCGCCAGATCGACAAGATCAAGCTGGAAGACATCAAACCCTCCAGCCGCGTCAGTCCGTTCATTCGTTTCGACCAGAACAAGAAGATTCACCGCAACGCGGTAAACGTCGATGCCATTACCAAAGGCTACGACGGCGAACCGCTGTTCAAGCGTTTTTCCATGACCGTGGAAGCGGGTGAGCGGATTGCCATTATCGGCCCCAACGGCATTGGTAAAACCACCCTGCTGAAAACCCTGGCCGGTGACCTGCGCCCCGATGCTGGCGAAGTGAAGTGGACCGATGCCGCCGAGCTGGGCATCTTCGCCCAGGACCATGCCGACGACTTCGCCAATGACGCCACTCTGTTCGAGTGGATGAGCCAGTGGACCAAAGGCGGCGAACAGGTGGTACGCGGCGCGTTGGGCCGCATGCTGTTCTCCAGCGACGACATCAACAAGTCGGTGAAGGTGATCTCTGGCGGCGAGCAAGGGCGGATGCTGTTCGGTAAGCTAACGCTCACCAACCCCAACGTGCTGCTGATGGACGAGCCCACCAACCACCTGGATATGGAGTCCATCGAGGCGCTCAACCTGGCGCTGGAGAAC
Source organism: Halomonas sp. 141 (assembly GCF_002810305.1). Taxonomy (NCBI): domain Bacteria; kingdom Pseudomonadati; phylum Pseudomonadota; class Gammaproteobacteria; order Oceanospirillales; family Halomonadaceae; genus Halomonas; species Halomonas sp. 141. Next base: position 4,432 of record NZ_PINZ01000055.1, on the reverse strand, counting down.
TATCCTGGCACGCTGCTGTTCGTCAGCCACGACCGCGAGTTCGTCTCCAGCCTCGCCACCCGCATCATCGACATGCAGCCGGAGGGCATCGTCGACTTCAGCGGCAGCTACGACGACTACCTGCGCAGTCAGGGCGTGATCTGAGTCAGCCGATGATCTGCGCGTATGTGGATTCGCTGGCCGGTTCTCGGTCAGCGTCCAGCATCTTCCCGCTGAAGGTCTCGTCCATCTCCTTGGCGAGCTCTACATACACGTGCATCTGCTGATTGCGGCGTTTATGCAGCGGCGGCTTCACCAGCAGGCTAACCCCACGGATCGGCTCGTGGGTTTCGCCCCTCAGCAGGTCGGGCATTTCCCCCGGCGGAAAGGCGTTCGCCACGGTGACGGGGTTGGAGGGCTGCTGGCCGTCGATCAGAAAGACTTTCTTGATGGCATCGTAATGGGCGCCTTTTTCCCTCAGCCACTCGGTCAGTCGGGCATCGGTCGAGGCATCCGGCTGATGGAAGATGACGAACAGCGAATGTTGTTTTACCTTGCCGGTGCGTTTGGTGGGCGGCGGAGGCTCTTCAGCGGGCGGGGGCGTGGTGTCCTTGGCCACGGCGGGGGGGGGCTCTACGGCTTTTTCCCTGGCATGCCGCCGCTTGGGCATGACGACGTAGATGAAGATCAACGCGGCCACCACGCCCAGTAACAAGGAGGCGAAAGCCAGCAGTACGGGAAGAGAAGTCATATCCATGGAGTGAATCCCTGTTGTCCGTTAACGCCTAGGCGCTATTCAACCGCCAGATGGAAGCATTGAGCGTCATAGACGGCCAGGCTGGCACCGCGCAGAGGCGCATCTTCGGTCATGTAGACCCGCCAGTCGTCGGGGCGAAAGCGTGCCCCGTCATGGCGGCGGCTCCCACCAGCAGTAGCGAGACGAGCAGCGTCAGCAAAGAGCCGAACATGAGCGACCTATCCAGCAGTAGGGATATCGCGTTAAAACGATAGAATCAACAGATTAACAGCGTTTCATGCGCTCAAGGCATAAAAAAGCACCACCTGAGTGATGCTTTTCATGCTTAAGGGTTCCCCTAAGTGGGGAAGCCCTGAACGCGCGTTGGCCTGAAATGCTTAGCCGATACGGTCGTAACCGTTATCCAGGAAAGGATAATCGGTGTAGCCCTTTTCGTCGCCGCCGTAGAAGGTTTCGTGGTTCGGCTCGGTGAGCGGGGCGTTCACACGGAAGCGTTCCGGCAAATCGGGGTTGGCGATGTAGGGGCGGCCAAAGGCCACGGCATCGGTGGTGTTTTCCTTGATGCGCGCTTCGGCACGTTCGGCGTCGTAGTTGCCGCAATAGATCAGGCTGCCGCTGAAGCGCTCGCGCATCTGCTCGCGGAAACCATCGGGGAAGGTGATATCGCCACCTGCCCAGTTGGGCTCGTTCAGGTGCAGGTAGGCCAGGCCGCGCTTGGAGAGCTCTTCGGCCATGTAGAACGCCATGGCTTCCGGCTCGTCGTCGGTCAAGCCGAACAGCTCGATGAACGGCGTCATACGGATGCCGACACGCTCAGCACCAAACACTTCCACGACCGCATCGACCACTTCCAGCGGGAAGCGGGCACGGTTTTCCAGCGAACCGCCGTACTGGTCGGTGCGCTTATTGGTGCCGGTGGCCAGGAACTGGTTCAACAGGTAAGCGTTGGCAGCATGGACTTCGACCATATCGAACCCGGCGCGCTTGGCGCGAATGGCCGCCTGGCGGTAATCCTCCACGATACCGGGGATCTCGTCGGTCTCCAGCGCGCGGGGCGTGCTGGTGGGGTGCTGGCCAGCGGTGCCGTCTTCGAACTCGACGAAACACTGGGCGCCTTCCCCTTTCAGCGCGCTGGGGGCTACCGGCTGCTGGCCGTTGGGCTGCACCATCTCATGGGAAACGCGGCCCACATGCCACAGCTGCAGGGCAATACGGCCACCTTTGGCGTGAACTGCATTCACGACGCCTTTCCAGCCCGCTTCCTGCTCATCGGTCCAGATGCCGGGCGTGTACACATAGCCACGAGCCGTAGGGGAAATATTGGTGGCTTCACTGATAATCAGCCCTGCCCCCGCACGCTGGCCGTAATAAGCTTCCTGCATCTTGCCCGGCACGCTATCCGGCGTGCGTGAACGGGTCAGCGGCGCCATGATGACGCGGTTGGGGACCGACAGGCTGCCAAGCTGGATAGGGGTAAACAGCGTTTCATACGCCATAGGGCAAACTCCTTTTGAATAGTCACTGTGAAACAATTAAAGAGTAGACAAGTTTACTACAAATTTCTAAGCGGTGATATAAACGCTGTTAGCCCACTAGGCGGCTACAGACGGGGATGGGGTAAACTGCATCATAGCGGTGCAAAATTAATAGAGAAAAAGCGCGTTTAATTGATGCGTATCAATTAGGTGGATTTAGCTAATAGATGATGAGGCGTAAAATAGTAGCTCTGCACATACATACTACCCGCCATGCGCTTAAGCGCCGAGAGCTACTATGTTGAGAATGACAATTAAAAAACGCCTAACGTTAATGGTTATCGTTATGCTAGTGCTGATGTTGATCATTGGTGCGTTGGGCTTTAGCGGAATGGTCTCTTCTAACCGCGCAGTGGATACCATCTACCAAGAGAACCTGCGCGATACGCAGCGTATTGCTCAGCTCAATGAACACTCTAAAGATATGATTATGGAGCTGTCGCTTGCGGGCCAGCATGACCCGTGGCTAAGCGTTAGCGGACTGCATGACCATTCCGTGCAGATGCACATGGACAATATTGTCCAAAATATCTCGCAGATCGACACCATCTGGCATGCCTTCTCTGACACCCAGATGTCTGCCGAAGTAGAGGCATTAGCGGCGCGTTTTCGCGAAAGCTATCAGCAGCTGTTAGTGACGGTAGCTCCCACGATGCCACTCTACTCATTGGGTAACTACGATGAGGCCAATGAGATGGCGTTTACTCAGGCGCTGCCAGCATACCGCCAGATGAATGCCGTCTTACATGAGTTGATTGAGCAAGAAGAGCGCGAGGCGCAGGCAGGTTATGAGAGCGCTGTGTCACGGGCTGGCTTAATGAGGAACTTAATGCTGGGAGCATTAATGATCGCTGTTGTGCTGGCGGGTATACTTAGCTGGCTGCTTATTCAGCGTATTCTGCAGCCGCTTGCTCAAGCCCGCCAGCATTTCCATGCCATGGCCGAAGGTGATCTGACCCAGACAGTTCGACATACCCAGCGTGATGAAATTGGCGATATGCTCAGTGAGCTAGGGGATATGCAGGGCAAGCTGCAGGGGTTGATCGGCAGTATCCAGGCGTCAGCAGGTGCCATTTCTAGCGCTTCAGGACAAATTTCTGCGGGCAATATTGACCTTTCCCAGCGTACTGAGCAGCAGGCTTCAAGCCTTCAGGAAACCGCTGCCAGTATGGAGCAGGTGGCGGCGACGGTAAAAAATAATACCCAGCACATTGGCGAAGCGAACGCGCTTGCACATACCGCTAGCCGCTCAGCGAGCTATGGTGGGGAAAAAGTTAAAGAAGCCGTTAATAAAATGGATGAACTCAATAGCAGTTCAGAAAAAATTAGCGGTATCGTGGCCTTAATCGACGGCATTGCCTTTCAAACTAACATTCTCGCTTTAAATGCCTCGGTAGAAGCTGCTCGCGCCGGTGAGCAAGGCCGGGGCTTTGCGGTGGTCGCGCAAGAAGTCAGAAGCCTGGCGCAGCGCAGCGCTGATGCGGCTAAACAAATTCAAGATTTGATTGCCGACAATAACAGCGTGGTTGAACAGGGAAGTAATCTGGTGAAAGCCGTTGGGGAGTCGATGGCGCAGATAGTGGTGAATATCGGTAAAGTGTCCGATCTTATGGAAGACGTTAGCCGAGCATCTGATGAGCAGACCTCAGCCATTGACCAAATGAGCATTGCGATTAACCAGATGGATGATGTCACTCAACAGAACGCATCACTGGTTGAACAGACGGCCACGGCATCGGCCTCGTTGGGCGAGCAGGCGCAAGACCTTGCAAGTGCGGTTGCGTATTTCAAAGTGGCGGACGGTTATCAACCACAGGGGCTGCAGTCGCCAGCAGGCGTAATTAAGCAATCTTCATCTCCCCAACAAACACCTACCCAAAAAGCTGGGCCAGTTGCTGACGAGTGGGAAACATTCTAACGCATCGTCTACTCGCGTCGCTGCCAAGGCCAGCGGCGCGATTCCCCAGCTCTCTCCCGGGGAGAGCTACCCCGCTTGGCAATTGCATTTGCCAGCATCGTTCTACATCATAAGGTTAACTTAAACATTATCAATCAGCGCGAAAAACCGCTTACTTTTAGTGAGTGGATGGATAGCGCGGCATCCGCAGGATGCCCTTGCTGATGATTTGCACAGTGCTATACTACTCACGTCGACACGACC